>JBOHTE010000449.1:0-2349 GCA_050733555.1 Gemmatimonadaceae bacterium
GCTGTGGACGCCACTCGCGCTGCCACTGGAGGCGTTCGCCCCCGGCAACTACACGAACGAATCGCTGAACGTCGTCGCGCGGCTGCGCGGCGGTGTCACGCCGGAGCAGGCGGGGCGCGACATGCAGGCCTTCGCGCAGCAGCTCAAGCGCGACTATCCGGACCAGTTCCCGCCCGACTGGACGCTCGAGACTCGGGCGCTCTCCACGGTATCCACGGGAAAGATCCGGCCGGCGCTGCTCGTGCTGCTCGGCGCCGTGGGGTTCGTGCTGCTCATTGCGTGCGCCAATGTGGCGAACCTCCTGCTCGCTCGGGCCGCGGGGCGTTCCAAGGAGGTCGCGATCCGGACCGCGCTGGGTGCGTCGCGGCGCGACGTGGTGCGACAGCTTCTGGTGGAGAGCGTGACGCTCTCGCTCGCGGGCGGCGCGCTGGGACTCGGTCTCGCGTGGTGGAGTCTGCGTGCGCTCAGGGCCGTGAATCCCGAGAATGTGCCGCGCGTGCAGGACCTTGGTCTCAACGGTACGGTGCTGCTCTTCACGCTCGCCATTGCGGTGGCCACGGGCGTGCTGTTCGGACTCGTGCCGGCGCTGCAGATGTCGCGCAGCGATCTGAATGCCACGCTGCGCGAGGGAGGCCGCAGCGGCATGGCGGACCGGAGCGGCAAGGGCGTGCGCCGGGCGCTCGTGGTGGCGGAAGTGGCGCTCGCGCTCATGCTCCTCACCGGCGCGGGGCTGCTGCTCAGGAGCTTTGCGCGACTGCAGGGAGTGGACCCCGGCTTCGATGCCCGCAACGTGCTCACGTTCACCTTGTCGCTGCCCCAGGCGAAGTATCCCAGCGATACGGCGGTAACGTCCTTCTTCGATGCCGTGCTGCCGCGCATTCGTGCCGTGCCGGGCGTGCGCAGCGCGGCGGCGATTTCGCCGATCCCGTTCAGCGGCCAGTGGTCCACCGGGAGCTACAACGTCGAGGGCTACACGCCGCCACCCAACGGCAATATGCCGTGGGGCGACATTCGCGTGGCGAGTCCGGAGTACTTCTCCACGATGCGGATTCCCGTGCGGCGCGGACATGGCATCACGCAGCAGGACGGCGACGGTGCGCTGCGCGTAGCGGTCGTGGATGAGGAGTTCGTCAGGCGCTTTCTCAAGTCCGGGGACGATCCGATCGGGCACCGGCTCTGGTTCGGCCCGCCCGCCGCGAGCGACAGCACGAACTACATCACGATCATTGGCGTGGTATCGCACACCAAACAGGAAGCGCTCGATGCCGATGCGCGGCCGCAGCTCTATCTCCCCTACCAGCAGGCAGGCCGGCTGAACGGCATGGACATCGCCGTGCGTACCGTGGGCGATCCCGCGCAGTACGTGGGTGCCATCCGGCACGCCATTCAGTCAGTGGACGCCGACCAGCCCATGTCGAGCGTTCGCGACCTCGACGACATGGTGAGCGCATCGCTCGGACAGCGTCGCATGTCCACCGTGCTGCTGGGCACCTTCGCGGGGATCGCCCTGGTGCTCGCGTGCATCGGGCTCTACGGCGTGATGGCCTACTCGGTGTCGCAGCGCGCGCGCGAGATGGGCATCCGCATGGCGCTCGGCGCGCGGCAACTGGATGTGATGGGGCTGGTGCTGCGGCAGGGGATGACGCTGGTGCTGGCGGGGATCGCGATTGGTGTGGTCGCCGCACTGCTGCTCACGCGCGTGATGGCCAGCCAGCTCTACGATGTGCGCGCCACGGACCCCACCACATTCGTGGTCGTCGCGCTGCTGCTCGCCGGCGTGGCATTGCTGGCCACGTACGTGCCCGCTCGCCGCGCGACGCACGTGGACCCGGTGGTCACGCTGCGGGAAGAGTGAGCCGGGGGAGGACGCGCATCACCGCTCCAGACTCACCGACAGCGTGAAGAGCCGGGGTTGACCGGGCGTCAGGAAACGCTCGATGGGCGCGTCATCGGGATTTGCCGGCGGCGGACCGCCAATGGCGCCTTTCACGTTCTGCGCATACACGCCAAAGTTGACGTATTCCGCGTTGAACAGGTTGCTCACGTCGCCGCGCAGCGTGACGTGGGGGAAATGCGCGGCGAGCCGGAAGTTGGTCGTGGTGTAGCCGGGCAGTTGCGGCTGCACGTTGGCCTCGTCGCCGCGCAGATACTGTCCGGATACGGCGGAAAGCTCGAGCGCTCCTTCGAGCGCGCCGTGCGGGATGGCGCGAATCAGGTTGAGGCCCACGGTGCCACGGCTCACGGGTGAGGTCGGAAACTGATCGCCGGGCTGTGCAGCCGGTTCATCCGGGAGCGCGGAGGCAAGGTGGACAGCCGACTGGTAGGTGGCCGCCATGTACGAATACGACG
>JBOHTE010000450.1:0-1072 GCA_050733555.1 Gemmatimonadaceae bacterium
AGCGCCTCCATGGGATCAGTGCGTGCGGCGCGCCGCGCCGGTATCCAGCTCGCGAGCACCGCGACCAGAATGAGGACCACCGACACGACGATGAGTGTGACCGGATCACTCGGCGCGACGCCATACAGCAGGGATCGTATGAAATGCGCTACGAGAGCAAAGAGCACAAGCCCTGCCGCCATGCCCGCGAAAGTCAGGGCGATTCCCTGCCGGGTGACCATTCGGCCAATCAGATCCGGCGTGGCACCGAGCGCGATGCGCACGCCAAGTTCCCGCGTGCGCAGACTCACGATGTAGGCGATCACGCCATAGAGGCCGATGCTGCCGAGCAGCAAGGTGATGATCGCGGCCACGCCAATGACCAGCATGGTGAAGGACAGGCGCGCCAGCGACCCGCGTACGAGCGCGCTCATGGGCGATACGTCGAAGAGCGGAAGCGAGGGATCCATGGCGCGCACGATCTGCTGAACGGGCTTGACGACGGCAGCCGGGTCGCCGCTCGAACGCACCACGAGCGCCATGGTCCTCGTGAGCAGGTCGGCCACCGTGTCGCTCGCGGGGACTTCGGGGAAATAGACGGTGGGGGCCGGCGGCGTCTGCAAGGAGCTGTCGTGCGCGCTCGCGACGACACCAACCACGGTATACCACGGCCCTTGGGGCAGCGCCTGGAACCGCTTGCCGAGCGCGCGCTGGCCAGTCGAGTCGTGCCAGAATCGTTCGGCGGTGACGCGATTGACGATCGCCTCGTTGTCGTGTTGCTCGCCGTCAATGGGCAGAAACGTGCGCCCCGCCAGCAGCGGGATGCCCATGGTGTGGAAGAACCCGCCGTCCGTTGTGATGAAGAGCTGCAGCGGCGGAATCTTCAGGGCGGCACTCGCATCGCCTTCAACCCAGATGGGACTCGAGTTCTCGCCATGCGAAGCGAGCGGGAGCCGCGATGCCAGACCGACTGCACGGACGCCAGAAAGTTCCGCCACGCGCGTGGTGAGCTGTGAATAAAAGCGTACGACACTGGAATCGCCCGGATAGCGCACATCGGGCAGCGAGACCCAGAGCGTAGCCAGATGGTCGG
>JBOHTE010000451.1:0-5443 GCA_050733555.1 Gemmatimonadaceae bacterium
GACACACACTGCGCGCGGACTTCTCCGGCATCTGCGCCGACTCGGCCTTCATCTTGGCGAGCGGGATGATGTCGTGAATTGCGCCGGTGGGACACACGAGTACGCACTCGCCGCACCAGGTACAGCCCGCGTGCTCGGGATCGCCATCCGCACCCACGATGATCTCGGCGTGCTCACCACGCATCGCCACGTCGAGCACGCCAACCACCTGGATATCCGCGCATGCCCGCACGCAGCGCGTGCAGAGAATGCAGGTGGACATGTCGTGCTGGATGAGCGGATCGCCTTCGCGCTCGTCACCCATGCGGAACGGCAGATCGGAGCGCCTGACAGTGGGAACGTGGTAGCGATGGACCAGTTGCTCGAACTCGTTGCGGCCTTCGTGCTCGGGGATGTCGGTGGTGGGATATCGCTCGAGGAGCATGCCGAGGACTGCCTTGCGGTTTTCCACCGCCGCGACCGATTCCGTGGTGACGACCTGTCCATCCTCTGCCGGTATCGCGCAGGCCGGGACGAGTTTCGGATGGCCCGCCACGGAGACCAGGCAGATCCGACAGTTGCCCACGATCGGCAACTTCGGATACCAACACAGGGTGGGCACATCGATGTCGAGCGAGCGGGCAGCATCCAGAATGGTCGCGCCCTGAGGAACGCTGACTTCGGTTCCGTTGATCGTAAGCGTAGGCATGGCGAATCACATCACAGAGAGAAAAGCGTCGATCTCCTTCGATAGATGTAACATCCGTTCCGGGCACAGGCAAAGTAGCGGACGAGGCACAGCGCCTATGGTGCGCTCCGCGCCAGGATGAGCGCGGCTGCGTGCTCTCCGCTGGCGACCGCACCTTCAATGAGCGGCACCGTCAGATAATCGCCTGCGACCGTAATCAACGGGCCTGGAGCGCGGGCAAGCTCGCGCGCGAGCGCGCGGCCGCGCGCGCGACTGGCGGCGAAACCAGGCGCCGGGATGGGCGATCCTTCAGCGAAGGCGTAGAGGCGCGCGCGTGTGATGTGACCGCGCACCGAGGGAATCAGCGCTTCCACCTCTGGCAGCATGGCGCGCGTGCGCTCGTCCGCGCCCGCGGTGGACAGCGCGTGAACCGCACCGGGCGTGGGCCATGCGAGCACCACGTCACGATCCCTCCACCCGGTGCGCGACCGCGCGCCGCACACGGCGCACGCGCTGACCATGCGCGCCCGTGCCGCGTCGTGAAAGAGGCCGAACGCCTCCCGCGGCATTGGCGTGTCGAGCGCGAGTGCCAGCGTCCACGTCGGCCGCAGCGGAATCCGGCGCAGCCAGTCCAGCATCTCGGCATCCGATGGAAGCAGTCCGGCGAGCAGCGTCGCGGCCTGATGCGGACTCGTGGCAACGACCACCCCATTCGCACGCCAGGACCTGCCCCGTTCGCTCTCCACGTCGAGCGCCACGCCATCACGGTGAATCGCCGCGACCGTCGTGCCGCGTTCCACCGTGATGCCGTGCAACGCGCGCTCCAGCGTGGCGGACCATCCGGCCACGGGCTCGAGCACATCGCCCTCACCGCCGTAGCGGCCGAGCATGAGGAAGAACGCGAGCGCTGTCTCGTCACCGCGCAGCGCGTAGAACCCGTTCAGGGGCGGTTCCACGAGCACGTCCGCGGCCGCGTCGCCGATGTGCTGCGCGATGAAGGTGCGGGCGTCCACCGCATCGTGGGCGGGTGTGACGTGCGCGGCGCCTGCATCCAGCGCACGCGCGTGCGTCGCGAGAATGGGGAGGATGTAGCGGGCCAGGCGCATCTTGTCCATCGCGCCGATCCCGCCGAACGCGAGCAGGCTGCGCAGCGAGCCGAATTGCAGCGGGTAGTGCACGCCTGCGCGCACGTACGCATCGCGCCCCCGCGCGGGCCGCAGCATGCTGTGGCGATTCGCGCCGAGCATGTGAAGCGTGCGCGTGCACATCGTGGAGAGGAGCTGCGCGCCGGTATCGATCGTCACGCCGCCGAAGTCGTCACTGCGCGCGCGGCCACCCAGCGTCTCCGCACGCTCAAGCAGCGTGACGGTCGCGCCATGCTCGCGCAGCCGCACCGCCGCGGCAACACCGGCGAATCCGCCGCCGATGACGACGAGATGCCGGCGGCCGGTCATCGACACGCGCGGGTGGACGTGGATGCGTATTCCATGCGATGCACGCGGCGCAGATGATGCATATGACGCGTGCGATGCGATGCGCGTTGAAAACTTTCGTGAACAAAACCATTGCGTTGATTTTTCATCCTTTCTATATTCGCGCGGGAGCAATTAATGTGGCGCACATCGAACGAGGTTCGTGAGTGGCCCAAGCCCGTCGAGAATTTGTCATCAGGACGTCAGCCGCAGCCGCGGCGGTTGGACTCGCGGCGTGCGGCGTGACTCCGCAGCCCCCGTCGCCAGCGCCGCCTTCTTCTCTCTCCCCTTCCGCAGCGGCCGCGACCAGCGACCTCTCCTTCAAAGAACTCGCCATTCCCGCTCACCGCGCCACGACATCCGTCGAGGATCGCATCGCGGCTGGCGATCGCGGGATTGGCATCGTGGGTGAGAGACGGGTGTCACTCGATTCGCCGTGCTGCACTGCGCACGTCGATCGTCAACTCTTCAGCGCGATGCGCGGCACGATCGATTTGTGGAGCGCGAGCACCGATAGTATGAACGCGATGGATGATGTCGCGTCGAATAGCGATGCACACATGGGTTTCACGATCGTCGCGCCGCGCGTTGCGGTGCGCGACTTCAGCGTCACGAGCCTCGCCGAGGCCGTGTAACCGAGTGCGGCGGGTTTCGGCCCGTCCACACCGCCGCCGGTCCACCGGGGGATCGGTCGGCAGCCAAACTCCAGTACTGGAGAACATCAATGGCAGCGAAAAAGAAGGCCGCGAAGAAGAAGGCCACGAAGAAGACCGCCAGGAAGGGTGGCGCGAAGAAGAAGACTGCCCGCAAGGCGGCAAAGAAGCGGAAGTAGGTTGTATCGCGGTAGCAGTATGTAGTAGTAGAACAAAGAGGCCGGCGCGATTTGCGCCGGCCCTTTGTTTTGCTCATGAGTGGCTGTCGTACCGATCAGGCAGCCCGATGTTTTGCACGTGGCGCCCGCCCGGTTGGCGGCGCGCTCCATTCGTACGACCAGAACGTGGGCTTGGGCTCCTCGCGCGTACCACGCGAGATCACGATCCCGACGGGTTCGACACTCGTCTCCCGCTGTTGACTCTGCCGGCGCTGCCCGCGTTTTCGGGTCCGGCCGACCTCAATGGCTGCAGTCATACCTGGTCTCCGTAGGAAATTGCCCCGGAATAACCGCGGGCGATCCACCAGTATGAGCAGCAGTCATGCCATCATGAACGATCAACTTAACTACGTCTCGCGCAATGGCTTAAGACGATTACAGCCGGCTGTAGCCAGCCGGCTGTCACGGAGTGACACGAAAATTCGAGGACATCCTGTGTCGGACTGCGACGCTGCGTCGCGATTCTACGCCACTGCCTTGCGCGCCAGGAAGGTGCCGTGATTCTGCGTGCCTCCTTCGACCGTGATCTGCCAGCCCGTGTAGCGGGCGCGAAGCTCATCGATGGGCATGACCATCTCGCCGTTGCTCCCCGTTTCCACGACGTGCACCCCGCCGTCGGTGGTGGCGTTCTGCAAGAGTTCGATCGCGTGAATGCGTTCGGTTGACGAGAGTCCGTGGAACGCCGCCGCAGCGCAGACCACCGCGTTGAATGGCAGGTCAGGCGACCAGTTGGCAAGATCGGTCATGACGCTTCGGACGCGGCCCGTCAGCCCAACCTCGGTCGCGGCATTCATCACGCGCTCCAGCACCTGCTCGGTGCTGTCCAGCGCGGTGACCGCGCATCCGTTCGCCGCGAGATAGATGGCCGGTCCCTCCTCGCTGACCCCGGCCAGCAGCACGTGACCATCGGGCGCGCTGCGCGCCGTGCGCACGATGGCGCTGTCGGGGCGCATGCCCCACCGCTCGGGGCGACTGAATTCCTTGATGGCTTTGAGTCGGCGACGTCGCCACGTCGCGAACGCCGGAATGCGCAGCCGAGCCTTGATGATGCGGTCCACTTCCGCGCAGATCAGCAACTCGGTGAGAGCGAGCTGGGCCTGCGACGTGAGGGTCTCCACCGCCTCCGCGCCAATTCCGAGAATCACGTGGCGCGGAACCGAATCCTTGTAGGTCTCTATTTCCCGGTCGACGTACAGCTCGTACTCGTGCTGCAGAGAGCGCGGTCGATGGGTCATGGTGGGGAAGTTGAAAAGACGGGATGAAGGTAGGGCTTTCTGGCTGACACGCAAGGGCTACACTGGTTCGACGTGCACCGTGACTTCGGATTCACCGAGTGCGCCGGCAATGCGTTCCTCCACGGTATCCGCGATGCGGTGCGCCTCCTCGACCGTCGTATTCCCATCGACGGCGATACTCACTTCGGCGAACAGCACGCCCGATGGTGCCGCACGGGAGCGGACGGTACGCACCTCCCGGATGCTTGAAATGGCGGACAGCAGGCCGCGGATGGCATCGGCATCCACGGCCCGTGCATCGACGAGCAGGGGCACGCTGCCGCGCGCGATCTGGTAGCCGTTCCAGGCAATGACCAACGCCACGGCAATGGCGAGCAGCGGGTCCACGACGCCGTAGCCGGCGCGAGCCAGCAGGAGCGAGCCGAGGGCGGCGGCGGTGACGTAGATGTCGCTCTGCGTGTGGGCCGCGTCGGCGCTGAGAAATGCGCTGCGCAGTGCCTTCCCGCGCCGCCGCTCGTACCAGACCACGAGCAGATTGATGCCCATGGTCGCCACGATGAGCGCGAGCTCGAGCAGCGAGGGCGCCTTGGGGACGTGGCGGTTGATGACGTAGTGTATGCCCTCGCGCAGCAGTTCGAAGCAGGAGATCGAGAGAAAGCCGACGATGGCCAGCGTGCCGAGTGTCTCGAATTTCTCGTGGCCGTAGGGGTGATCCTCATCGGGCCCGCGTGCAGCGACGCGAACGAGCACGATGCCGACCACGTTGTTGAGGAGGTCGAGCCCGGACTCGAGCGCCGCTCCCAGCACCGAGAGTGCGCCGGTCCGCACCCCGACGATCACCTTGATGGCGACCACGATCAGATTCAACGCGAGGATGACAACGAGCGTGCGCCGGACCGCGGGTGCATGGGTCGCGCGGAATTCGTTCGTTGCTGAAGTCATGCGTGCGGCAGGGGCGGGGAGGGGGGGCACGAGAACAGTGTAATGATGGCGGAAAGGCGCGGGAAGGCGAGCCTCACCCTGCCACCCTCCCCTTGGGAATGCTCCTCCCTTCACCGCCCTCCCCTTGGGAATGGTCCTCACCGTCACCACCCCTCCCTTGGCCAACGGGAATGGGGAATCGTGGGAAGGGGAAATGGGGAGGCCCATTCCCCATTCCCCATTCCCGATTCCTGGAAGCGATGGGATAGCCGTCGCG
>JBOHTE010000452.1:0-8592 GCA_050733555.1 Gemmatimonadaceae bacterium
GCTCGAAGGTCCCCGATCCGCCCGCGATGGAGACCGTGGTCGCGTAGCCCTGGACGAGCATGCACGCCATGAGGAGGCTCTCGCTCATGACGGGATTCACCTTGCCCGGCATGATCGAGGAGCCCGGCTGGCGCGCCGGCAGATTGATCTCTCCCAGGCCCGCGCGCGGGCCTGAGCTGAGCAGCCGCAGGTCGTTGCAGATCTTGGAGAGCTTCACCGCGCACCGCTTGAGCACGCCCGAGAGCTGAACGAACACGCCGGTATCGGCGGTCGCCTCGACGAGATCCGGCGCAGTGATGAGTGCGAGTCCTGTGACCGCCGAGAGATGCCGCCGCACGCACTCCGCATAGCCAGCGGGCGCCGCGATGCCGGTGCCGATGGCCGTCGCGCCCATGTTGATCTCGCGGATGAGCCGCTGCGTTTCACCCAGGCGCTCTATGTCCTCGACGATGGTATGGCCGAACGCGCTGAACTCCTGGCCCAGCGTCATGGGCACTGCGTCCTGGAGCTGCGTGCGTCCCATCTTCACGAGCCCCGCGAATTCGCTGCCCCGCTCCAGGAACGCGCCCGCCAGCTCGTGCATGGCCAGCTTGAGCTCGTCGATCCCCGCGTGCAGCGCGAGCTTCACTGCGGTGGGATACACGTCGTTCGTGGACTGCGAGAGATTGACGTGATTGTTGGGGTGCACCACGTCGTATTCGCCGCGGCTGTGTCCGAGCAGCTCGAGCGCGCGGTTCGCAATCACCTCGTTCGCGTTCATGTTCGTGGACGTCCCCGCGCCACCCTGAATCATGTCGACCATGAAGTGCTCGTGGTGGCGGCCCATGCGGATCTCGCGCGCCGCCTGGACTATCGCGTCGCACCGCTCCCCATCGAGCAGCCCCAGCTCCGCGTTCGCCTGCGCGGCCGCTTGCTTCACGGCGGCCAGCGCGCCCACGAGCGTCGGGAACTCCCGCAGCGGCACGCCCGTAATCGCAAAGTTCTCCAGCGCGCGCAGCGTCTGAATGCCATAGAGCGCGTCGTCGGGAACGTCGCGCTCGCCCAGCAGGTCGTGCTCGGTGCGGCGCCGTCCTCCGACGAAGCCAAAGGAACGCCCGCGCCCCACCAGCGTGGCGTCCGCGGACTGGAGCCGCCGGGAGATCGTGCGCGCCGCGCGCGTGACGAGCGCAGCGTACAGGGAAGGCCGGTCGTGCAGCAGCGACTGCATGTCCAGCATGTTCCAGTACACGATGGTCGTGGGCTCGAGCGTGCGCGCGGTGGTGCCGTGCGGTTCATCGGCTTCGAGCAACATTCCTTCCCCCAGCGCCTCACCCGCGCCCAGCGTGGCCAGCAGCACGGGATGGCCATCGGTGCCCTTCTCGACGGCGATGCTCCCCTGCTCAATGAGCGCGAACAGCCGTCGGGGGTCGCCTTCTCCGAAAATGGGCCGGTCCGCATCGAACGATGCGCGATCCATCACGGCGGCGAGCGCGTCCAGGTCGGCGTCCGCAAAGCCATCGAAGAACTGGAAGTGCCGGAGCGCGGTGTGCGGGGCGGTGGTTTCCATATCCAGCAGAAGGTACATCCGGATAATGACTGGCGGCAACGGCTGGCCGCAGGGTATTCTCCCCGCCATGTCGAGTTGGGAAGTACAACTGCTCTGTATCGCCCTGGTCGCGATCGATCTGGTCACCCGCACCTGGCGCATTCAGTGGATTCTGCGCGGCATGCGCTTCGTGGTGCCTTTTGGCGAGGCATTCACCCTGAACGTGGTGGGCGACACGGCCTCGGCCATTACCCCGCTCCGGATCGGTGGGGAGCCCGCGCGCATCGCGGCCCTGACGCACGCGAAAGTGCCCGTGGCCGGAGGCGTCGTGGGCATCCTCATCGAGATCCTGGTGATGTGGCCCGTGATCATCGCGGCCGCCGGGTGGCTGGCGCTCATCTATGCACCCACCTGGTGGCGCGAGTCCGCACCGGCGATGGGCGACTCCCTGCACCACGGCTGGCCCTGGTTCGCGGGTGTGCTGGTGATCAGCGTGGTGGCGTGGCTGGCCAGCCGTCGCTTATTTCCCGGGGCGTCGCGCAGCATGCGGCGCGGCACGCGGCGCGCCTGGGCCTTCGCGCGCCGCATGCCGGCGTGGCCACTCATTGCGTCCGTTCCCGTCACGCTCGTGAGCCTTGCCGCTCGCGTGGCGATCCTGCCGGTGCTCGCCCTCTCGCTTCCTGACCCGCCCGCCATGGGGCCGCTCTTCTTCGCGTCCTTCACGCTGCTTTACAGCCAGCTCGTGCTGCCCACACCGTCGGGGGTAGGCGCGGTGGAGCTTGGCTTCCTGGCCGGTGCCGCCGGAGAGCTGGGTGGCCATCACACGTCCATGCTGCTCATCTGGCGCTTCTACACGACGTTCGTGCCGGTAGCGCTCGGCATTTTCCTGGGTCTGCAGCGCTACGGACGCGACGCGATCGTGGCGCTCATCCAGGGGCGCACGCACGTGCCCGCCGCGCCGCCTCCGCCCGCTCCGCCGTTCGACGATCGCGACTGAACGTGTACTCGCCCACCAGTAAGACGTTCTCACTCACTACCCGGGAGCTAGTGTGACCATCTCGAGACGGCGATTCCTCGAAACCGGGGCGATGGGCGCGGCGGCCGCCGCGGCAACCGCCGCAGGCGGAATGTCGCTGGCGCGCCCGGCGCACGCGGAATCTGTCCCGAGCGGCGTCGCGCCCGCGCGTGGCACCTTCGCCGGACGACCCACTGTTGTGGCCTCGGCCAACGGGCTGCGCGGCGTGGCGAAGGCATACGAGATGATGTCGCAGGGCGCTGACCCGCTCGACGCCGCCATCGCGGGCGTGAACATCCAGGAGCTCGATCCCAACGATCATTCCGTGGGACTCGGCGGTCTGCCCAACGAGGACGGCGTGGTGCAGCTCGATGCGTCGTGCATGCACGGCCCCAGTCGGAGAGCGGGCGCGGTTGGCGCCATCGAGGACATTGCGACGCCGTCGCTCGTGGCCAAGGCCATCATGGACTACACCGACCACATCATGCTGGTGGGCGAGGGCGCCCGGAAGTTCGCCATCGAAATGGGATTCAAGCCGCAGAACCTGCTCACGGACGAGAGCCGACAGATGTGGCTGCGCTGGAAGGCGAACCTCAACCCGGACGACAACTGGCTGGATCACAAGGGCGACGTGAAGATCGAGTTCACGCACGGCACCATCAACATGAATGCGGTGAACGCCGCGGGCGACATCGGGAGCGTGACCACGACGAGCGGGCTCTCGTGGAAGATTCCCGGTCGCGTGGGCGACAGTCCGATCATTGGCGCGGGCCAGTACTGCGACAACGACGTCGGTGCCGCGGGGAGCACGGGCTACGGCGAAGCGAACATCAAGATCTGTGGCACCTTCCTCGTGGTGGAGCAGATGCGACAGAACGCTTCACCGGAAGATGCCTGTCTGCGCGCGCTCCAGCGGGCGGTGCAGATGAGCGAGCCCCGGCTCATTGGCGCGAACAAGCGCCCCATGTTCGACCTCACGTATTACGCCGTGGCGAAGGACGGGCGCTACGGCTGCGCCAACATGTACGAAGGCCCATCGTTTGCCGTGGCGGATGCGAAGGGTGCGCGGCTGGAGAAGCTCGCCTTTCTCTACAGGGAATCGGAGCGGCCCGCCGGCAATTCGCGCAAGGGCACGCTCAAGGAGCCATGAGAGCATGACACACGGATCTCTGCGCCAACGCCGTACGATCGCGTTGCTCGCGACGATTGCGATCGCAACTGGTGCCGGCGCATGCGCCACCGCCAGGTCGTCTGCGCCGGCTACCACGCCAGCCGTCGCGCCGTCTGCCGCCGCGGCCCGCACCGGCCCCGCGCTCGACATCGCGTACTCGCTCACGATGGCGGACACCGGCGGCCACTACTATGACGTGCGCATGGACATCGCGGGCGCGCTGCCGGACACGCTGCGCGTGCAGATGCCCGTATGGTCGCCAGGCCGCTACGCGCGCATGGACCTCGCGCGCAACGTGCGCGGCGAGACGGTGCAGGATGCGAATGGCAGGGCGGTGCGCTTCGACCGCGAGAACGGCTCGCTCTGGCGCATCTATCCCGCGGGCACGCGCTCGGTGTCGTTCCGCTATCAGGTATTCGCCAACACGCTCTCGGGAACGTTCAGCGTGCTCGACTCGGCGCACGCCAACTGGAACGGCGCGTCGCTGTTCATGTACGTGGTGGGCCACAAGCCGGATTCCGTGCGGCTCACCGTGACGCCGCCCGCGCACTGGCACCTCATCAATGGCGCCAGCACCACGCCGGACCAGCACCGGTTCACGTTTCCCGACTACGACCACCTCATCGATACGCCCACCGAAGTGGCGCGCGCGTTCGACGTGGACAGCTTTCGCGTGAACGACCGTCTCTATCGCGTGATGGTGCACCACAACGGCGACGAGCACGGCCAGCGCCCGCGCTTCGTGCGCGACGTCGAGAAGATCGTGCGCTACGAGAACACCGTGATCGGGCCGCCGCCGCTCGCGATGTATACGTTCCTCTTCAACATTGGTTACGACGGCTCGGACGGCATGGAGCATCTCTACTCCACGCAGATCCAGGATCCCCGCCCCTGGAGCGACACCGCCGCCGTGCTCCCGGGCATCACCTCGGCGGCGCACGAATACTTTCACGTCTGGAACGTGAAGCGCATTCGTCCCCTCGCGCTTGGTCCCTTCGACTACGCCACCGAGCAGTACCAGCCCAGTCTGTGGGTGGCGGAGGGATGGACGCAGTATTACGGCGAGATCGGCCTGCTGCGCGCCGGCGTCGTGGACACCGCGTGGTACTATCGCACGCTGAGTGCGCGCATCCGCATGAACCTCGAGTCGCCCGGGCGGAAATACGTTTCGGCGCGCATGGCGTCATTCCTCGCGCCATTCTGGGACGGCGGCCGCCCGCCCATGGCGGTGGACCGTTCGAGCTACTTCACCTACTACTACAAGGGCGACGGGCTCGCGCTGCTGCTCGACCTCACCATCCGCGCGCGCACGAACGGCGCACGGTCGCTGGACGATGCGTTGCGCGATCTCAAGAAACGGAGCTGGGACGCACTCAAGGCGAGCTACTATCTGCAGGGGCGCGGCTACACGGAGGATGACGTGGTAGCGGCCGTGAGCGAGGCGGCGGGCACGGACATGCATGCCTGGTTCGGCCGCTATGTGGGCGGCGTGGAGGATCCGCCATTCGCCGAGACGCTCGCGCTCGCGGGGCTGCGCTATGAGGTGCGCGGGGAAGGAAACGACCGCGAGTACGTGATCGAGGAGATTCCCGGTGCCACCGCGGCGCAGCTTCGGGTGCGCGCCGGGTGGCTGGCCGGCACGACGACCACCACGGCGGAGCGCTGAGCATGAAGCGGCCCGTGATTTTCTGGGACGTGGACACGCAGCGTGATTTCATGGATCACGATGGAAAGCTCTACGTGCCCGACGCCGAGTCGATCAAGCCGAATCTCAAGCGGCTCACGGACTACGCGCACGATCGGGATATTCACATTGTGGCGTCGTCTGACGATCACACCGCGGGCGACCGCGAACTCTCGCCGACGCCGGATTTCGAACAGACCTTCCCCGAGCACTGCCTGCACGGCACGCCGGGCGCGGAAATGATTCCGGAGACTGCGATCTTCGCGGCGAAGATCATCGAGCCCGACCCCGTGCCGCACGACGTGCTGGCGCGCAGTCTCTGGAGTCACGGCGGCGACGTGCTGATCCGGAAGCACTGGTTCGACGTATTCACCAATCCCAACACGATCACGCTGCTGGAGGCCTGGGACCCCACGGAGATCGTGGTGTACGGTGTGGCGCTCGACGTGTGCGACAAGTATGCGATCGACGGGTTCATCGAGCACGGGGTGCCGGTGATCCACCTCGTGCTGGACGCCACGAAGGCCATTCATTCGGAGCGGACGCAGGCGCTGGTGGATGGCTGGAAGAATCAGGAGGTACGTGTGGTGACGACGGAGGACGTGGTGGCGGGGAGGGTGGTGTAGCGGCGTGGGAAGGAGGTCGCTCGAGACGAGGTCACTCACGCTGCCAGCGAGCATGACCTTCCCTGATCTTCTCGCGATGCGGGTGCAGGATGAGAGCGCCGACCAGCCTTGATCTCACGCGCCGGCTGACGCAGATACCGTCGCATGAATTTCACGGACGCCATCACCCCCATCTCCACCTGGATCGCCGAAGGCACCCTCCAGCGCGCTGCCGCTGTCGTCTCGCACCGCGGTGTGATCGTCGCCGAACACTGCTGGGGCAGCGCCGCGGACGGCGGCGCGCTCGATGCGCATACCCTCCTCCCCTTTGCGTCGCTCACCAAGCCGGCGCTCATGACGGCCATCCTCCGCCTGGTCGAGCGCGGCCTGGTGTCGCTCGATTACACCGTGGGCGAGGCGCTGCCCAACGTACCGGATCACACGCGCGTCATTTCCGTCGCCGCGCTTCTCACACACACCGCGGGATTCCCGGAGCACGTGCCCGGCGTGGCCGACCTTGCCGCGCGCCGCGCGCCGGTGACCGACTACGTGTGCGGGGCGCTCAATGCCGCGCTCCTCTTTCAGCCCGGTACCCGCGTGCTCTACAGCAACGCGGGATTCCAGGTGCTCGGCGCCATGGTCGAACGAGTCACTGCCATGCCGCTTGCCGATCTGCTCGGCCGGGAAGTGTTCGCTCCGCTCGGCCTGCGGAGCGCGACGCTTCGCCCGCTCGCGCGTCCCGGTGTGCGCGTCGCACGAGTCGAGCTCGGGGCGCGCGCGTTGGACCGCGCGAGCGATCTCTACAACTCGCCCTACTTCATGCGACTCTCACGCGCCGACGCCGGGCTCTTCGCCACGGCGCGCGATGTGGTGATGCTGCTCGAGATGTACCGCACTGGCGGCGCGGGCGTGCTGGGTGCGCAACTCGCGCGTGACGCCATCACGAGTCACACGCACGGGATCGCCGGACGGTACGGGCCGTACGAGTGGGACAGCTGCGATTTCGGCTGGAGCTGGGAAATTCGCGGCGACAAGACTCCGCACCCCACCGGCTCGCGCACGTCGCCCGCCACCTTCGGGCACATTGGCGGCTCCGGTGTGCTCGCCTTCTGTGATCCCGAGCGCCAGCTCACTGCGGTGATACACACGCTGCGCGATTTCAGCGATGGGTGGGCCGCCGAGCGTCCATATCTCACCCGCGTGGCCACCACACTCGTGGAGGTGGCCGACGCCGCTGGATCCTGACAGGGCTACCACGGCGGCGAATTCAGATCGCGGTTTGCGCCGCCGGGCGCCGCGTGCGCCGCATGTGCCGTCGTGGTTGGGCCGCGACCTCCGCCTGCTCTTCACTGGCCGCGCGCTGCGCAGTCTCTCGCTCGGCTACCTCAATGTCATCGCGCCCATCTACCTCGTGGCACTGGGCTACTCCGCGCTGCGCATCGGTGTCGTGTTCACCGCCGGCTCGCTGGGCAGCATGTTGCTCACCGCGCTCGTGGGGATCGCGGCCGATCGCGTGGGGCGCAAGCCGCTGCTCGTGCTGCTCGGACTGCTCAGCGCCACGAGCGGGCTACTCTTCGCATTGTCACCGTCGTTCGGCGTCCTCCTCGTGGCCGCGGCAGCGGGCACGATTGGCCGTGGTGGCGGAGCCGGCGCGGGAGGCGCCTTCGGCCCGTACTTTCCCGCCGAGCAGGCGCTCATCGCCGAGCTGTCGGGCGACCGGAATCGCACGAGCGCATTCGGCATCGTATCTCTCATTGGCGTGCTCTCGGGCGCGGCGGGCTCCCTCGTCGCGACGGTTCCGTCCATAGCACATCGCGTGTTCGGCGTCGCTCCGATCACCGGTGAACGCGCGCTCTTTCTGCTCACTCTGGTGCTGGGCGTCGCCATGGCGACGATCATCCTCCCGGTGCAGGAACGCGAGCGGGCACCGCGTGCGCCGGGTGCCCCGCGGCTGGGCACGAGCACGCGACGCATGCTGCCACGCTTTCTCATCACGAACGCCACCAACGGGCTCGCCGTGGGAATGCTCGGCCCAGTGGTGGTGTACTGGTTTCACGTGCGCTATGGCGCCAGCGCGGCGCAGCTGGGCGGGCTCTACTTCGTTGCGAACCTGGCGGCCGCGCCGTCCAACCTGCTCGCAGCGGGCTTCGCGCAGCGCTTCGGGGCAGTGCGGGCAGTCGTGATGGCGCGATCCATTTCGGTGGTACTGCTCGCGGCCGTCGCGCTCATGCCGAACTTCTGGCTGGCGGGTGTGCTGTTCCTGCTGCGCACGCAGGTCAACTCGCTGTCGGGCCCCATCCGGCAGTCGTTCCTCATGGGCGTGGTGGACGAAGCCGATCGCAGCACCGCGGCGGGGTTGTCGAATCTGCCGTTGCAGGCGCTGTCGAGCGCGGGTCCCACCATCGCGGGACAGCTCATGCAGACGGTGTGGCTCGAGCTGCCGCTCATGCTCGCCGCGGCGCTGCAGGGGGTGAACGCGGCGCTGTACTATGCATTCTTCCGCCATGTGCAGCCGCCCGAAGAGCGGGACTGAGGGGCGAAGGGGGGCGAAGGGGCAGCCCATGGGGCAGCCCCAGGGGCTGCCCCATGGGC
>JBOHTE010000453.1:0-2047 GCA_050733555.1 Gemmatimonadaceae bacterium
TTGCGGTCGTTGATCACCTTGGCCGAGAAGCGCACGTAGCCGTTGTCGAGCTGGCGGGTGATGTTGGCCTTGACCTGCCCGCCACGAATGCCGGGGAAGCCCGGATAGCGCACGCCATGGTCGTAGCGGTAGAAACCGCCGACGTTGAAGCGCCAGTCGTCGCCGATCGGGCCGTTCATGTCGAGATCGTAGCGCGCCAGCCCTTCCGTGGCGCCGGTCGCCACCATGGTGCCCTGGAACTGGTCGCCGCCCGTCTTGTTGATGAAGTTGACGATGGCACCCGGCGTGTTCGAGCCGAAGAGCGATGAACTGCCGCCGCGCACCACTTCCATGCGCTCGATGTTCTCATCGGCGCGGAAGAGGTTGTCCGCGTTCATGAAGAACGTGTGCATGGTGGGGAACACCGGGAGTCCGTCTTCCATGAACATCACGTACTCCACGCCCAGGATGCCGCGCATGGTGATGTTCTCATTCACCTCGCCGCCCGAGCTTTCCACACGCGTGAAGCCCGGCACGTAGCGGAGCATCTCGGTGGTACTGCGCGGCGCCGATTGCTCGATCACTCGCGGCGTGAGCGTCGTCACCGACACGCTGGCCTTGAGATTTTCGGTGGGCGTTGACGTTCCGGTCACGACGACGCTCTGCAACTGAAGTGGATCGTGATTGAGCGTGAAGTCCTGCGTCGTACGCTGGCCCGCCGTGACGGTGACGCTGGCGGAGTCGGGGCGGAACCCGATGAGACGAATCCGGATGATCTGTGTGCCCGCGGGCACCTGCCCCATGAGGTACGCCCCGTCACCACGGGTGAGCGTGCCGATGGTGGTCCTGTCAATGAACACCTGGGCGCTCGTAACGGGCGCACCGTGCTCGTCCACCACCCGGCCGGCAACGGTTCCGGTTTGGCCGGCGCCCTGCGCCCGTGCATCCGGCAGCGCGATGCAGAGCGCCGCCAGCATGACGACCGACAGGGTCCCCGGATGGATCCACGTATTCCGTACAGCCAAACGAGAGACTGGGTGCATGGTGAGATCCTCCGTTCAGGGAGTTGTGATCAATCCGGCAGACCGTGCGAGCGCGCCTGCACTGGCGCGCGCCGGGCGCGGCGAACGGGTTGATGCGTATGTGATGCGTCTGGAAACGGACGGACGTGTGCGCGATGGCGTGCACGGCGGGGGCGCGGCGGGGGGCGCGCGGCGGGACGTGGAGCGCGCCTCGATCCGAAGAGCGAGTGGGCGCTCGCGCGGTGTTGCGAAGGATCCATGAGTGGAAGCACCAATTACCGTGCGCGAAGTAACTGGCGACCGTGTTGCATACTCAATGCCGCCATCGTGAAGTCGCGTCAACAGCAATCCGTCCTGCACGCGCCACGCTCGATGCTCATTGCTGCTCGGTCCGCTTCGAATCCTGCGCGTTTCAATTGGCAGGGCCGTAACGGGATGCCGGTCCGCCGGGTGACCGCGCCAGCGATGTCGATCCCGTAATACCTCGTTCGACGCTAAGGCGGAGCCGGAGTTCACGCCACCGCATGGTGAACGGAGAGTCCCGCGCTCAACCCCGGATCAACGAGGAAACGACCATGCTACAGACATCGGTATTCAACTCGGCCTCACTCCGCTGGCCGCGCTCGGGCTGGCGATCATCATGGTCGGTGCGACGACCATCACCATGCTGACCACGACGGTGGCGCAGGCACTTGTTCCGCTGGTGGTGGGAGTGCTCGCGGTGTATGTCCCGTACAGCCGCCGGCGCCAGCTGGCGGCGCCGCGGGTGCAGGCGTAGCTTCGTCCGCACTCGTAGCATTCACAGCGTTCCCACCGGTGATCCTGTGATTTGTTCTTCGCTCCCCGGAGTTTCCCGGCTCAGTCGGATCCGGCTGTGCACCGCGCGATATGCGAGCACCGGCAGTGGCGCTGCGCATTTGAGTCTTGCGGCAGTGACGCTAGTCCTGTGCGCGCTCCATCCGGTGGCGGCCAGCGCTCAGCAGCAGCATACGAGCGTGTCCGACGCGCGCGCCGCGATCGATGCCAATCTCCGGACACCGCAAGGC
>JBOHTE010000454.1:0-2956 GCA_050733555.1 Gemmatimonadaceae bacterium
GCCAAACTCGGCCCGCTCGATTCCG
Organism: Gemmatimonadaceae bacterium; assembly: GCA_050733555.1. Taxonomy (GTDB): domain Bacteria; phylum Gemmatimonadota; class Gemmatimonadetes; order Gemmatimonadales; family Gemmatimonadaceae; genus JADGGM01. Next base: position 26 of record JBOHTE010000454.1, read on the forward strand.
CCGCCATCACGGTGCGCACCGTGTTCGGGCGCTTCGCGGCACTGCACTCCATGAGGACCGTGCCTGCTGTCTACTTCGTCGTGGGCAACGGCATTTCGGGCGGAAGCACCACGCGCGGCCGCGATCCGATCATTCTCATTGGCATGGAGTTGAATCATTCCGTGAGCGGGCTGCCCTGGACCATCGCGCACGAGATGGTGCACACGCAGCAGGATTATCCCTGGCTGGGCTCCCTGACGGGCGGTCCGAAATTCCTGCGCGGCACGCTGCTCAGACAATCCATCATGGAAGGCTCGGCGGACTTCATCGCGGAGCTCATCACCGGTCAACCGAAGAGGAACAGCTACGCCGAGTCGCACGAGGCCGAACTGTGGCGACAGTTTCGTCGCGATGCGGACAACAAGGACTACAGTCAGTGGCTCTACAATGGCTGGAACGCCAAAGCGCTGGGTGATCGTCCCGCCGATCTGGGCTACTGGATGGGGTATCGCATCACGAAGTCGTACTACGAGCGTGCCGCCGACAAGCGGCAGGCGATTCAGGACATATTGACGATCAGGGACTTCGACAAGTTCCTCGCGGCAAGCGGATACAACGGCGGGGCGATGTCTGGCGCCGTCACGACGATCCGATCATCATACTACGCTTGCGCCGTCGAGCCTGCGGCCGCCGTCCCGGCGCACTGCGCGCGGGCAACGTTCCCCAACCGGATTTTCGCGTGGTCACGCTTCGCACCAAGGACACCAATCAGCTCATCGGCCAGATTGATGATGCCGATCTGAAATTTCTCGTGGACGAGCTGGAGGAGGAATCGCTCGAGGACACGGATTACTTCATCAGTCCTGATACGATCGACATGCTCGAGGACGATGGCGCACCGGCATCGCTGGTGTCGCTGCTGCGCACCGCCCTGGGCACATCGGATGGGTTGGATATCACGTGGTCGCGGGAATGACGAGCGTTCGCGGGCAGGTCAGGCAGGTGAACTGTTCACGCCAGGGGGTGTCATGCCGTTCAGTTGGCGCGACAACATGAAGGAAGCGACGCTGAGTCTGTTCCTCCCCGGCTGGGGCCAGTTCGAACAGCGGCGCGCCGTCCTTGCGGGTGTCCAGATGACGTGGGCGCTCGTTGCGCTCGTGGCGCTGTTGCTGGGGCCTGTGCTGCCCTGGCCTCGCGCCCTCGCCTGGGGCGATCTCGTACTTGTCACCTGCTGGTCCGTGCTGGACGCCCTCCTTTGGCGTGGTTCTCCGGCTGTCTGATTCGGAATTCGCAGGTTCCTCCACTTCATTCTCCACCCGGAGCAGCAATGCGTACTTGGTTCGTTCTTCTGGCCGCGTTCGGTCTGGCGACCGCCGCACAGGCGCAGGACCCCGGCACCGCGGTCCGCCCCTTCGACAAGAAGCACGGCGGCAGCGCCAACATGCACATGCTCGCCCACGTGGTCACGCACCCGGGCGCGTGGAAGCTCGCCGACGTCGAGATGGAGCAGGACCCCAACCGGCCCTACGTGTACGCCAGCGGCTTCACGAACTTCGACGTGCAGATCTACGACGTGCGCGACCCGTCACATCCGAAGAAGATCTACGACTGGACCATCGAACACCCCGAGCTGCACCGCGGCATTGGCGCCATGGACGGGAAGTACTTCAAGATCGGGAACCGCTACTACTACGCGCAGTCGTATCAGTTCATGCAGGGCAGCCCCGACGCCGATCTGGGTGCGGTGATCTTTGACGTCACCGGCCTGCCCGACGCATCCAAGGTCAAGGTCGTCGCGCGCCTCCGCTACCCGCAGGCGCCCGGCGGATTCCACAACACGTTCGCCTACAAGCATTCGGACGGCCGCGTGCTCTACTTCGCCACCGTCAACCAGCAGAAGGCGCTCGTGTACGACCTCGACAAGGTGGTGAGCGGCGCGGACTCCAGCACCTGGCTCATTGGCAGCGTACCGAATCCCACTCCGTTCAAGCAGATCGGCACCGGCAGCTATCACGACTTCTACGTGGGCTACGATCCCGGCACGCATCAGGACAAGTTCTACGGCGCGGGACTCGGCGGCTATTCCGTCTGGGACATCACGCACCCGGAGGCGCCGAAGCAGCTCTTCACGATCACCGGGCTCGGCATGGACATCGCGCACACGTTCACACCATCGCCCGATGGCCGCTACGCGGTAACCGAAACGGAATACCAGTACACGCCGCTCCGCATCTGGGATCTCAGCGAGGGACAGAGCGGCAAGACGCAGAACCTCGATCTCCCCATCAGCGCCTGGACCGCCGATTGGCGCGATCTCTCGCACAATCATGAGGTGCGCTGGCCGTATGTGTTCGTGAGCGCGTACGAGGACGGCCTGCAGGTGTTCGACCTCAAGACCCCGACGCAGCCAAAGACCGATGGCTACTACTACACGTGCGAGTGCACCCACGAACATGGCTTTGGCGGTAATCCGGACAACGGCTGGGAGAGCACCGTGAGCGTGGAGCAGGGCGCCTTTGGCGTGGACGTGCGCAACTCCGACGGACTCATTGCGCTGTCCGACATGCGCACGGGGCTCTGGCTGTTCCGCATGGATGGCTTCACGGGGTGGAACGGCAAGCAGTACGGCATGCGCGACATTTCGAGCGTCCAGAATTTCGATCACGGACCCGACGGCGCGAGCGCGTCCGCGACCTCGACAGGCGCGCGCGGCAACAGGCGGTGATGCGGGTGGCCGGGGCCGGGCGTCGCACACCACGCCCGGCCATGCTGTTCGCGCTCCTTCCGCTCGCCGCGCTCCTCGCCATGGGTGCGGCGGGCCCGTTCGACATCATGCTGCACCCCACTCCGGCCGCGCCCGCCGCGCAGGGTCACGCACGGCTCGTCTTCGCGCCATCGCCCTTCGGCGTCGCGCTTACCGCCGATGGTCACGCGGTCTATGATGTACGGATC
>JBOHTE010000455.1:0-2547 GCA_050733555.1 Gemmatimonadaceae bacterium
GCGACTCGCCTCCGTCTGCGGTGTGCGGAGTCCCGTCAGAAGTTGCCGAGGAGAATGATCGCGATGATAAAAAGCAGGCCAAGTGCCTCATGGATCTGCCCTGCGAGATAGTCGCGCGGTGAGATGCCAACACTTGCCCGACCAAACATCGCATAATCCCTGTCCCACTCTCTCAGCTCCCGCTCATGCTCGGAACGTCTCCACAGCGCCGCGGCGGCTTGTGCGCGTTCAGCCAGCCACTTCACGTTACGCAGAGTCATTTCTGACGGTGGATCGTACGGAATGGTGCGCCTCGGTGACACGTTGGGCATTGTGATTCCTGGCGAGCGATTGGCGCGACGAATCCGTGCGGCCGGCACAACGGGCCGATCGCACAGTCTTGATTCCGGATGTACAGCATACCACCCACTGCTGACAACGCCCCTCCCTCCTGGGCCCCCATTCGCCATACTTCACCCGATGCGACCCCTGTCCCTGCGGCAGCGGCAGGATGTACACGCGCTGCCACTACGCGCACGATCGAATCGTGGCCGCCGAGTCAGAAGCGGCGGCCGCCGTGGCCGCCGCTGCTGCCTCGCCCTACGATGCCCTGGCGGCTGCCTTCAAGGAGCGGGACGCGGCACTGAGCAGACGGCTCCTGCGCTTCGCGCGCGCGCGATACGGTGCGGAGTGGCCAACGGATGTCCTGTACCATGAATGCGTGCTCCACTACGACGAGCTCTGCGACATCGACTCGCCGTTCCTCATCCCCTGGATGGAGCATTGCTGGGTGGGCACCACCGGCCTCACGCTGGCCCAGGAGTGGCAGCGGCACGAGCGCGAATCCATGTCGGATGACGACCAGATCATCCTGGACGCGTATGAGAAGGCATGGGTTTCCCTATGGGAGGTGAACGCGGTGCGGCCGGGAACGGGTTTGCGTCTGGTAGATCTGCTTACCGGGGAGGAGCGGTTCATGCGCGATATATGCGACTCGCGCGACATGCGCTCGGCGGAACCGCTGCAGCTCTTCGACTCGGTGCTGGCGATCGTGATTGACTGCGGCGGGATGTCGCTCTTCGGCGGCGTGCACGGACAGGCGCTGTCGCCATGCTGGGCAAAGTTCGCGACGGACGAGGCGCGAAGCATGTTCAGGGTGGGCTGGATTGACGAGTACGAGCTGACCGCACCGTACGACGAAGTGGTGCGCTGTCTCGCCGCGCTGCCCGGCATGCTACGGTTCCGCGTTCGGAGAGACGGGACCATGGAGTGGCTCCTGGCCCATGGGCGTGAGCCTGATTCCTCCGCGAGCCCGCCTCATCCGTAACACTCGCTCCCTCCTCTGGTGCCGTGTCCTCACGCGCCGTATGATCCCGCCGCTCCCGTGTGATTCCGCTCGACGTCAGCCTTTGGAGGCTTCGATGTCATCGTCACGGTCATCGTTACGGTCAACGTCAGGGTCATCGTTACGTCGGCGTCCCATCGCGCACGCTGCACCCGCCGCGCTCCTTTGCGCACTCCTCGCCGCCTGCTCCTCCAGCGAGTCCAATGCCGCGCGCAAGGCGGCCGCGGATTCCCTGGTATCCGCGCTGCAGAACGTCCAGGACACGCTCCACCCGTTCGGACAGGCCGCCGCATCAAAGCCCTCATCGGGTCCGCCAACCGGGAAGATCCGCGTCGTCAATCTCATCTACCTCGGCGACAAGCCCGCCGGCGCGCTCGATCTGTACGACGTGAATCGCCCGGACTCCGCCGCCAAGCCGATCATCACGAACCTCGCCTTTGGTCAGGTCTCGGCGTACGTCACGCCGCGGTCGCCGTCCAACTACCCGGGTGTGCCGAGCAATCTGTACATGTTCCCGGCCGGATCGCGCACGGTGGCGCTGCCGTATGGCGCGGTCGAGAACTCGGGATTCACGCAGGGCGATCAGGTGACGGTGGTGCTCGGTCCGTCATCCATGGGCGCGAACGGCATCTCGCGATTCGATGTGGCCGAGGAAGGGAAGCGCATCGTGAAAGAGCGGCAGGACGCGCAGCACGTGATCCCGGCGGGGCAGGCGCTCGTGCTGGTGCGCGACGCGGACCAGAGCATCGTGACGTCGCTGCCGGAGCGCTACATCATGATTGACGGAAGCTGCCGGCAGCCAGCCGACGGGCCGCAGTACATGCCGGGCACCGAAGGCCGCTATCCGCTCACGCCGGGGGCGCACACGCTGCGCGTGGTGTCGGCGATCAAGGGGAAAGCGCTCGTGAAGTGCAGCGGCGGAACGCTGGGCGCGACGACCACGCTCACGGTGCAGGCGGGCCAACGGTATCTGGCGCTCATGACCGGCCTGGAGAGCGACGGGTTCAAGGTGGTGACGGCGGCAATTGATGCGCCGTGATGGGGACGTCTGCGGCACCGCATCGCTATCGCCCAAATTCCGCCTCGAGTCGCACCACTGTCGCCATGATGTCCGGCTCGTCCTTCACCGCAGCCAGTGGTTCCAGACGAGTGCGAATGGCGGACCAGTCGAGCTCCGGTCCGCGGCGGCGCGCAATGCCCAGCACGTCGGCGCGATCCTGCAG
>JBOHTE010000456.1:0-1080 GCA_050733555.1 Gemmatimonadaceae bacterium
GTCCATGTAACTCGCGTAGAGATCACCCACTTTCCGCCGCGCACTGCCGGCGGGTGCACCGGCCATGCTCGCTTCCTCGCACAGTCCGTGCAGGGCGTTGCGGCTGTCTTCGCGAAGTTCCTGGAAGGCGCCCCAGCTCGAGGCGTCGGCCGGGATCTGCGCCGTCCTGAGCCAGCCGCCGTTGACATAGTGGAAAAAGTCATCCTGCGGCCGAACGGAGTGGTCGAAGGTGGTGGTGTCGATTCCACTGGAGAGTTGCGCGCCGGCTGGCGCTGCCATCAGACCGGCGAGCAGGGCAATCGCGGCGAGACGGACGAGAGTCGAGCGTGTACGAGGCATCACAGTGGGTCTCGTGAGTGGACGTGGCGGGCGGATGGCGGACGACCGCATCGCGTCCGGGGACGCCGGGGACGCGGCGCGGCTGCGACGGCGACAGAGGTACTCTACGTCAACGAACAACTCGGCGGGAGTGTTGGAGCCGCCGCGGCGCAGGGGGCGCACGTACACCGGTCGGTGTGTCGGATCGAGCGGCCCGGCCTGCTGGACGATGTGTCCGCGCCGGAGTAGCGTTGGAGTCACGTGTAGCCCGCCACGGGCGCTTCAACCTCAGAGACCAGGTGCTCCAGCCATGAATAGAGACGTTCTTGATCATACGTGGGATCAGTTCAGACAGAAGTATGGCATATATCTCCGGCTCCTCGACGCAATTCCCGAGGACCGCTACACCAGCCATCCGGTGCCGGGCATGCGCACGCCCGCCGAGCTGGCGGTGCACATGTCGCGTTCGGTGGTACGGGACACCGCGCAGGGCGTGAAGAAAGGAAGCATCACCGCTGATGAAGAGTCCGAGGGAACGGCTGCCGCGGATCTCGGGAGCAAGGCGGCCGTGATTGCGTTCGCGCAGCAATGCTGGCGCGAGGCCGACGCCGCGGTGGCCACGATCGGCAACGCCGAACTCAATGCCATCGTCTCGACGCCGTGGCACAAGACGTTCCCCGGCTGGGTAGGCTTCGATATCATGAACGACGAGTTCGTGCATCATCGCGGCCAGCTGTATTCCTACGCCCGGCTGTGCGGCGC
>JBOHTE010000457.1:0-3291 GCA_050733555.1 Gemmatimonadaceae bacterium
GTTGGATAGTCACCCGAGAAGCAGGCGTGACAGAATCCGCCTGGTCCACCCGGTACCGCCGCGAGCATCCCGTCGAGCGAGAGATATCCCAGCGAGTCCACTCCCAAATGCCGCGCGATCTCATCCACCGAGAAGTTCGCCGCGATGAGTTCTTCGCGCGACGGCGTGTCAATGCCGTAGTAGCACGGGCCCGTTACCGGTGGTGACGCGATGCGCATGTGCACCTCCTGCGCACCCGCCGCGCGGACCATCTGGACGAGACCGCGGGTCGTCGTACCCCGAACGATCGAATCATCCACCATGACCACGCGCTTTCCATCTAGCACTTCCCGTACCGCATTGTACTTCACCTTCACCTTGTGATCACGCCCCTCCTGCGAGGGTTGGATGAAAGTCCGTCCCACGTAGTGATTGCGAATCAGCGCGAACTCCAGTGGAAGACCGGTTTCCTCGGCATAGCCGAGCGCCGCTGCGTTGGCGGAATCGGGCACGCCGAACACGAGGTCCGCAGTCGGAGCCGGCGCTTCCTGGCCCAGCCGGCGCCCGAGCGCACGACGCGCCCGGTCCACGGAGCCGCCGTCGAAAATGCGGCTGTCGGGGCGCGCAAAATACACGAACTCGAACACGCACCGTCGCTGGCTCAGCGGCTCCAGCGCCTGCGTCGTGTGCATGCCCCGTTCATCCGCTACCACGATTTCGCCGGGCTGGACGTCGCGCAGGTACGTGGCCCCGACGATATCGAGTGCGCACGTTTCGGACGCGAAGACCACGGCGTTGCCCAGCGCACCGATGACGAGCGGGCGCCATCCACGTGGGTCGCGTGCCGCCATGAGCGTATCGCCGCTCGCGACGACGAGCGAGTAGGCGCCCTCCAGGCCGCGCAGCGCCGCCGCCAGACGATCCTCCGGCCGCTCGGCGTCCGAGCGGGCGATCCGGTGCACGAGCACCTCGGAGTCCATGGTTGAATTGAAGATGGACCCTTCGTCCTCGAGCTCGCGGCGAAGCTCCGTCGCGTTGATGAGATTGCCGTTGTGCGCCAGCGAGATGTACCCGCCGCGGAAGCGCACGAGCATGGGCTGCGCATTCTCGATCGTGGAGGATCCCGCGGTGCTGTAGCGCGTGTGACCCAGTGCGAGGCGCCCCGTAAGCTCCCGCAGGCGGCTGGTGTTGAGCCCCTCGGAGACGAGCCCCATGCTGCGGACGGCGCGCCCGGTGCCGGTCTCGTCAACCGCGACGATTCCCGCCGATTCTTGCCCGCGATGCTGCAGCGAATACAACCCCAGGTGCACGAGCTTGGCCGCGTCCGCCGCACCACGAACGCCGAAAATTCCACACATGTCAGAAACTGGCTGGATGAGGGTGCTGCTCCAGCACCGCTGCTTCGGGCGGCGCGGGCGTCATGAGTCGCGGGATGGCGCCGTGATACGTCCGCGCCAGTTCGTCGAGCGCGACGTCCACCTGGTGGCTGGCCGTCGAGATCCTGAGGCGCCCGCTCGCGGCGCGCACCGTACCGATCCGGCGCGCCCGCACGCCATGGCGTGCGGCGATGTCCAGCACGGCCGACGCATCCGCTGTGCTCACCAGAATGCGCGCCTGCGCCTCGCCAAACAGCAGCGCGCGATCCGGCAACGCGCCCCAGCCATCGAGCTCCACCGCGGCGCCCATCGGATGCTCCTCGTCGCCAATCGCGCACTCGGCGAGCGCAACGGCGAGTCCCCCATCGCTGCAGTCATGCGCCGAGTGCACCAGCCCCGCGCGTATGGCGTCGAGCAGCGCCGCGATCGTCGCGCGCTCGCGTTCGAGGTCGCAGTCGGGCGGCGCGCCCGCAACGACGCCATGAATGCGCGCCAGGTACTCGCTGCCACCCAGCTCGCTCGTGGGCTCGCCCAGCAGCACGATCGCATCGTCGTCCGTGTGGAACGTGGACATGGTGACGTGCGCGAGTGACTCCACGAGACCGATCATGCCGATCACCGGCGTGGGATACACGGCGCCGGACGGACTCTCGTTGTAGAAGGAGACGTTGCCGCCGGTCACCGGCGTGTCGAGTGCGCGACAGGCTTCGCCGATGCCGGCGACCGCCTCGCGAAACTGAAAGAACACTTCGGGTCGCTTCGGATTGCCGAAGTTGAGACAGTTCGTGATCGCCATGGGCCGCGCCCCCACGCAGGCAACGTTGCGCGCGGCTTCGGCCACTGCCAGACGCCCGCCCACGCGGGGATCGAGATGCACGTAGCGGCCGTTGCCATCCGTCTTCATGGCGATGGCGCGATCGGTGCCGCGCAGGCGGACGACGGCGGCATCGGCCTGGCCCGGGCGCACCACCGTCGCGGTGCGAACCGTCGTGTCGTACTGGCGATACACCCAGCTCTTGCTGGCGATCGTCGGGGAGGCGAGCAGTTGCAGCAGCGTCCAGCCGGGATCCTGTTCCTCCGCGCGCTCCGCAATCACGCTCACGTCTCGCGCGCGGAGCGATGCGATCGCCTCACTCTCGCGCGCGGGCGGCGAGTACATCGGGCAGTCCGTCACGAGGCGCGATCCCGGGAACTCCGCGACCACGCGGTCTCCCTCCGTCACGCGATAGACGGGCTCCGCGATGACTTCGCCGATCACCTCGGCGGCGAGATCCCACTTCGCGAGTATGGCGCGTGCTGCATCCTCGTGACCGCGCTTCGCGATCACGAGCATGCGCTCCTGCGATTCGCTCAGCAGAATCTCGTAGGGCGTCATCCCATCCTCGCGCACCGGCACCTTCGCCACATCGATCGTCACACCGACATCGCCGCGCGCAGCCATCTCGGCCGATGACGACGTGAGGCCGGCGGCGCCCATGTCCTGAATGGCCACGATGTGGCCGCTCGCGATGAGCTCGAGGCTCGCCTCCAGCAGCAGCTTCTCCGTGAAGGGATCGCCAACCTGCACGCGCGGGCGCTTGGCGTCGCTCGCGGCGGACAGGTCCTCGGACGCAAACGATGCGCCGTGAATTCCGTCGCGACCGGTGCGCGCGCCAACCGCGAGAATGGAGTTGCCAATGCCCTGCGCCTTGGCGCGAATGAGTTCGCGCTCATGCAGCAGCCCCACGCACATCGCGTTCACGAGGGGATTGCCCTCGTACGCGGGATCGAACACGACCTCACCGGCGACCGTGGGGATCCCCACGCAGTTGCCGTAATCACCAATGCCTTTCACGACGCCACCGAAGAGATAGCGTACGCGCGCGCTGTCGAGCGATCCGAAGCGCAGTGAGTCGAGCATGGCGATCGGCCGGGCGCCCATGGTGAAGACGTCGCG
>JBOHTE010000458.1:0-7654 GCA_050733555.1 Gemmatimonadaceae bacterium
CCTTATCGATTCCCCATTCCCGATTGCCGATTCCCAGGAGGGGTGGCGGGGCGGGGTGGCAAGGGAGTGGCTAGTACATCAGCCTCACCAGCTCCTCCACGCTCACCCCGGCGAGGTAGCTCGGCGCATCGGCACTGGCGAGGGCGGCGCTGAGCGGCGCCGAGTCGTAGCGAATGCCGTGCAGCCTGTCCTCGAGCTCGCTCATCTCGCGCTCGGAAAAGAAGTCGCCCGTGAAACGGGCGCTCTGGATGATGCCGTCTTCCACCTGCAGGCGGACGTCCACTTCGCCGATCGGGAAGCGCCGGGTGCGCTGCAGGTTGAACGGCGGCGATTCGCCGTAGTTCCACTCCCAGGTCCGATACTTGGAGTCGGCCAGCGCGCGCGCCTCGCGCCGTTGCGCGTCGGTGAGGTCGTACATGGGGGGCGTGGGCGAACCCGGGAAGAGATGCGCCAGCAGCGCGGCGCGAAAATCCTCCATGGCGAGCGGCTGCTTCAGATACTCGCTGATGTTCGCCACGCGGCTGCGGATCGACTGGATGCCCTTGCTCTCGACCTTCCCCGATTTGGGACGCAGTGCCCGGGTGACATCATCCAGATTGGAGTCCAGGAGCAGCGTGCCGTGACTGAACATCCGCTCGCCGCGCACCACCTGCGCATTGCCCGAGATCTTTCGTCCATCCACGACGATGTCGTTGCGCCCCGTGGTTTCGGCGGGCACACCCAGCTCACGCAGCGCGCTCACCACCGGTCCGGTGAACTCGCGGTAGTTGTTGAAGCGCTGCGGCGAGTAGCGCGTGATGACGCTGAAATTCAGATTGCCGAGGTCGTGATAGACGGCGCCCCCGCCGGAAATTCGGCGGACGATCTGGACGTTGTGGTCGCGAATGAAGTCCGTGTCAATCTCCTCGGCGGTGTTCTGGTGCTTGCCGATGATGACTGCCGGGCTGTTCACGTAAAACAGCAGGTACGTCTCGCCGATGTCCACGTTGAGGAGACAGTACTCCTCGAGCGCGAGGTTCGCCGCGGCATCGGTGCTATCGAGGTTCGACAGGAAGAGCATTCTGGTAGCTGGTAGCTGGTAGCTGGTAGCTGGCGGCGCGTGGCTGGTGGCTGGTACTGCCCGCCGCGGACCAGCGACTAGCGATCGTCAGTGAGCAACGCCCGCGGTTCGGAAATCCGGCCCACGTAGAAATCCCCGAACTCCGCGTACTTCGCCGAGACCTCGTCGAAGCGCATGTCCGTGACGAGTTTCTTGAACACGAGTGGATCCCGCGCGAAGAGCGTCACGCCCCATTCCCAGGCGTCGAGGCCGATGGCGCCGGTGATGATCTGCAGGACTCGACCAGCGTAGCGACGGCCCGTGGTCGAGTGCCCGAACATGAGCTGGCTCCGTTCCTCGAGGGTCAGCGTGTACCAGTTCTCTCCCGGCGCTCGCCGCTTGTTCATCGGGTAGAAGCAGACGTATGGCATGTCCGCCGGCGGGCGTGGGTACAGGCGCCGTTGCACGTGCGGCGTGCTCGTCTCGGCCTGTACGCGCTCGGCGAGCGCCGCCGTGAAGGCATCGTCCCCGACCTCTCCGCCGCGCGCCTTCGCGTCCCGGGCCAGCGCGGCGGTGATGTGATAGAGTCCTGCCTCCGTCACGCTCAGGAATGACCAGACGAGCGTGGACCGCGCGAACAGCGGCTCGCGCCGCAACCGTCGCTCTGCTACTCCGATGGCATCGAGCGACGGACGAAAGTGCATGAGCATGATGTCGGCGCGCGACCCGATGACACCGGCGACCGTGGTCCAGCCCTGCTCCGACGGCTGCGACAGTTCACGGAGTGCCGCGATCGCGCTCTCGCGCTCGGCCGGGCGCCCAGCCAGATCCGAGGGAAAGGCGAAGAGCTGATGCAGGGCGTACCAGCCCTCCACCGTCTCGGGAGGATATGCGATGTGATCCATGACCAGTGAACCTGACAGGAAGAAGTGCACTGGAAATGTACACACGGCGGCGCGGCCCGGGTTGCCGTGGTCGCGCGCTCCGCTCGCCGCTCCCCGCGGTCGCCTGGGCGACGCGGCTGGACGTCACTTGGCGCTGCACTTCCCGGTGGCGACCCCCGTCGCGTCCCCAGTCGCCTGCTGAAGCCCGAGCAGCGCCCGAGCGGCGCTCCGGCGGGCACGATTCCACTCGTACCAGTGTGCCACGCGCGTGTGAGTCACCCGCCTTTCGGTGGCGCGCCGGAGCAGACACGTGCGCACGTCACTACGTGTGCTCGCATCGAGCCGCGGCAGCGACTCGACGAGCGCCGGAATGGCGTTCAGCGACTCGGTCTGCGCGGCCAGAGCGAGATCGGGCCGTGTCGCCGTGTCGGTCGCGACGTAGCGCGCGACGTTCCGCTGCATGATCCACGCCTCGTGATTCCAGTAGGTGAGCGTGATCAGTCCGCACGTCCCGAGCAGCGCCACACGACGCACGAGTCGCTTCATGTGCAAGGTGGTGCACACCTCGTACGTGAGCAACGCAAGCGACAGCGATACGAGCACCATGTACACCTGCGCGTAGACGCGCGCCGTGGTGTAGCCATACGCCTGCTCGTAGAGCGACACGCGATGATATGCCGAATCGAGGAGGAGCTGGACGAGTCCAATGAGAACGAGCGAGACGATGCGAACGGCGCGCTCGCGAGATCCCCGCTGGGCTACCTGATCGAGCCCCACGATGAGCGCCGTCGCGAGCGACGCCGCCAGCGTAAGTTCACCAAATCCGCGACGCGCGTATTCGGCATACGTGATGCCCGTTCCGGGTGCGCCCGCGAGATTCCCGAAGAAGTAGGCGAACTGCAGCAGCACGAAGAGCGCGAAGAGCGCCGAGACGGAACTCAGGACGATGAGTCGCTCGGTGTCGCCAATTCGCAGCGTCAGGCCGGTATTGGAGAATCCGATCGATGGCCCGTCGGATGTCGGATGGAGCGCCAGACCGCAGGCTCCGAGTGTCATGCCGCCGATGATGACGAAGAAGAACAGGCGCGGGAGAAAGGTCCAGCTGGCGATCGCGCGCGCCAGATCGTCACGTGCGGCCGCGAGCAGCGGATCCGCCTGCGCGAGCAGCAGGGCCAGCACGACAACCACTGGGAGCGCGAGCAGCGCGCCGCGCAGCACGGGTGCGCCCCTGTTCCGACCCACCAGCTCGGCGCCCTCGAACATTCGGCGAATTGCTTCGATGCCTGTCCGAACGCTGGCGAACAGCGGCGCGAGAATCAGAAAGAGCAGGCCGGCATCCGCCAGTCGTTCGCCCGCGGCCACGAGCGTGCCAAGAGCCAGAAGCGTCGCGACGCCCGCGAAGATCAGAAACTGGAAGACCGGATCGGCGTTGATGGCCGCGCCGCCGGAGAGCACACACGCGAGGGCCAGCAGCAGCGCAAGGTCGCGCGGTACGCGTCCCTGCGCACGGCGCGTCGAGAGCGCGAGTCCGGCCGCCGCGACAACGGTCCAGATCGTCCAGTTCACGCCAGCCGGGGCGTCAAAGGTGATCCACGCTCCAACGCCGCCCGCGATTGCCGCAAGAAGCCAGAGCTGTCCAACGCGAGGCGCCCTGACGGCTGTTCCGGCAACCGCGCCCGGATCACCGCTCCCCGTTGAAGGAGCTGTCGTGTCCAGACCGTTCTGCACTGACGTGGCCGCGGCGTTCCCTCTGACCGGTGTCATGATTCACCCTGTTGCGACAGCGGCCGGCAGCGCTCCGAAGCGCCGGTCGCGATGGTGAAATTCGGTGATGGCGGCGGCCAGGCTCGCCGCGGTGAACTCGGGCCACGTGCGGTCGGTAAAATACAACTCCGCATAGGCGCATTCCCAGAGGAGAAAATCGCTGAGGCGATGTTCGCCCCCGGTCCGGATCATCAGATCGACATCGGGAACAGCTGAATCGCTGCCCGCACCCACCGCATCTGTCGCGTACGCCGCGGCGAGCATTCGCGCGAACTGTTCGCGCGTGAGCGACTCTCGCGCGCTGAGCTGGCTCGCCGCCAGCATGATGGCATCACGCGCCGAGTAGTCGATCGCGAGGCGGAGATGCAGCACCGATCCCGCCGCGGTGCGGCGCTCGGCGCGCTCGATCTCGACGCGAACCGGGAGTGCGAGCCGGTCGCGTCGCCCGATGACGCTCAGGCGCACGCCCCGCTCGGCGAGTCGCGCGCTTTCGGCGCGCAGATACGCGCGGAACAACCGCATGAGCGCACGGACCTCGCCGGGTGGCCGGCTCCAGTTATCCGAGCTGAAGGCGTAAAGCGTGAGCGTGCCGACGCCGAGCGTGGGTGCGGCCTCCACGACCCGTCGTACCGCTTCCGCTCCCTGGCGGTGCCCGGCGGATCGCGGCAGCCCGCGCGCGGTGGCCCACCGCCCGTTGCCATCCATGATGATGGCGACGTGGAGCGCGTCCGAACGGTGCGTCACGGTGTTGCTCAAAGAACTTGTCGGCATAAAGTGACAGGGCAAAAAAAACGGCGATCTCAGCGGTCCAAGCCGAGCCGTGTGACATCGATGATTGCTTCCATGTGATCGAGATAACGCTGCAGCGCACGCCGGCCGGTCGCCGTGAGCCGGTACTCCGTGTGCGGCCGCCGCGCCTCGAAGCGCTTGGTGCACGTGAGATACTGGGCCTCCTCGAGCTTGCGGGCGTGCACGCTCAGATTGCCATCCGTCGTGCGCAGCAGGGCCTTGAGCTCATTGAAGGACATGGACTCGTTGGCCGCTAGCGCGCTCACGATTCCCAGGCGCATCCGGTGGTGGATGAGCGAGTCGAGCTCCACGAAGCCCGGGGCACGACGCCGTTGATGCGGCGTCTGCGGATCGCGGGTCGCGCCGTCCTCGCCGGAGCGCCGGCGTGCGGCTCCGGAATCAGCCACCGTACCACCGTCCAATGATCGTGCCGAAAACCAGGTGGAGACCTCCAAAGCCAGCGATCAGTAGCCAGGGGGACCATGGCGCAGGCGCCAGGAGCGCGACCGCGCCGAACAGCATGAAGCAGGCTCCCATGATGGGAATCGGTCGCACGGAGAACGTGCCGCCGGCCATCGTCCCGGCGCCGTAGAGCAGGAGCCAGATCCCGGGCAGGAGTGCGGTCAGCCCCAGCCGCATGTGCGTCAGCGTCAGGACGGCGCCGGCCGCCACGGGAGGCGCAAAGCCAAGCACGAACTTGCGGAGCGGCGGCGAGAGAAGCGGGAGGCCCGCCGCACGCGCTTTCCATGCGGTGGTGGCCACGCCGATGCCAATGGCCACGGCCGCTTCCGTGCCCCAGGTGGCGACCCAGCGAGGCGTGGAGGGCTGCCGCATGGCCAGGACGCCGGCCGCGATGGCCGTCACACCAACTCCGGTCTGTCCCCAGCCCGAGATCGCGGTGAAGCGCGACGCATGCTCCATGGTCTCGCGGATGAACCGCAAGTTGTCCATGGCGCGCAGGTGCAGCGCAGGCGATTCCGGCGTGCGGGTGACGGGCATGGGCTTACCATAGGCCAGCGAACGCCACTTGTCAAGTACTTTGCAAAACAAACCTTGCGCGAGGCGCACCACGGGGAACGCGCCACTGTCACCGTTCCCCCCCGGGGTCTCCGCGTCGGTGGCTACCGCATCACCACGCCGCCCATCTCATGCTGCCCCGCCAGCGTATTGAACGCCGGCACGTCAGTGCGCAACAGCGCCTGATAGCGCGCCAGGTAGCCCTGCAACTCCTCGTGCAACGCCGCCACGGTCCGCTGCGTGACGGCATTCGGCGCCTCATCGTACGAGAAGAACAGCACGAAGCCCACGCCCTGCAGTTGATCGTAGAAACGCTGCAGATAGTGGATGTCGTCCTCGGGGGCGTTCCGCTGCACGCGTGGATCGTACACGGTATCCATGAGCGCCTTGAGCTTGTCGTTCAGCGCACGCGCGGCGGGGAGCGCGGTCGTGTCCGGCGATGTCCCGTTCAGCGATGCCGCGCGCACGGTCTGTTCGAGATTCGAGATTTGCGTCCGCAGACTGTGCAGACCGTTCAGCATCCGCGTCGCGCTGGCGACATCATCGCGCAGCGAGAGTCCGGCCTTCAGTTGCGCCCGCGCCGCGATCGGATCGAACGGAATGCGCGAGTCGGCGCGTACCACAACCGGCACCGCGACGCGCATGCCAGCCGCGACCACGGTCGCGGTGTATTTCCCCGGTAGTACGGGTGGACCAAGCGGCTCGCCGCCACCCATTTCACCCATCTCCTCGCCAGGCGGCGGGGGCGGCTCGAACGCCGGACGCGGGCCGCCCGCGTAGCGCAGACGCCAGGTGAACCGGTTCACGCCTTTCTTCGACGTACCGTAGCCGGTGTACACGGTGTCACCCGTCCCATCGGTGATGTCGATGCGCACCGGCGATTCCTTGCGCGCCTTGTCATCCGCTGTCGCGGTCAGCTCCTTGCTCAGGGCGTACGCGATCACGGCGCCCCCGGCAGGGTTCGGCGCGCGTGACTCCGACGCCGGTGATCCGGCGACATCGCTCGCGTGCCACAACGTGGCGCCCTCCACCGGAAAGACGTGGAGTGTCTCCTTCGCCACCTGGTCCGTGAACGTCTCGAGCGGCGTCACATCATCCAGCACCAGCAGCCCACGGCCGTGCGTCGCGATGGCCAGCGCGCGCGTATTCCGTACGAAAGAGACGTCGAACACGGGCGCCGTTGGGAACTCCCTGGCGAGCGATTCCCAGTGCGCGCCGCCGTCGCGTGAGTACCAGAGTCCCGCGTCCGTGCCCAACACGAGAAAGTTGCGGTCACCCGGATCCTCTCGCACCACGTGCGCGCTCGCGGTGGCCGGCAGACCCGCGGCAATGCTGGTCCACGACGCGCCGTAGTTCGTCGTCCTGAAGACGAACGGGCGATCATCACCGAACATGTGGTAGTCGAGCGTGATGTACGCCGTGCCCGCGTCGAATGGGGAGACGCCCACCTGATACACGCGTCCCTCCGCGGGCAGCCCCTTCGCCTGCGGCCGCACGTTCTTCCACGACCTGCCGCCGTCGCGCGTGACTTCCACGTTGCCGTCATCGGTGCCCAGCCAGATCACGTTCGTGTCCGTCGCCGCGAGCGTGATCGACAGGATCGTGTTGTACGTCTCGGCGCCGCTGATGTCGTAGTCGATCGAGCCGCCGCTCGTCTTCTGCCGGCTCTTGTCGTTGTGCGTCACGTCCGGACTGATGTCGCTCCAGTGCGCACCGCCGTCCACGCTCTTGAACAGCACGTTCCCGCCGAGGAACACTTCGTCCGCGTTGGTCGGCGACACGGCGATCGGCGAGGTCCAGTTGAAGCGGTACGTGAGCGCCGACGGCGGCTGCTGCGACACGTCCTCGAGCGTTGGGCGAATGAATCTCGAGACGCCCGTCTTCAGGTTCACGCGCGTGATGTAGCCATTCTGGGCGTCGACGTAGACGATGTTGCTGTCGCTGGGCGCGGGCACTGCGTATTCGCCGTCACCACCCGTGACCGTGTACCACTCGGCTCCGTTCTGCCCTTCACCGCTCAGCGTGTTCGACGGACCACACCAGGCGTTGTTGTCCTGGAGCCCGCCGCACAGGTAGTACGGCGTCCGGCTGTCGGCGGCCACCATGTAGAACTGCCCAATGGGCTGATTGTTCAGAAAGCGCCAGCTCTTCCCCCGATCGC
>JBOHTE010000459.1:0-2911 GCA_050733555.1 Gemmatimonadaceae bacterium
GATGCCGTGTACGGCGTGACGATGCAGGAACCCGGCGTCTCCACCTTCGTGAGCGTGCGACTGCAGGGCGCGCCACAGCCGGAGGATGGCTCGGTACCGGTAGCGGTGTGGGACGATGCCGCAAGCGGCCCGGTTGCGAATCACGAGCCGCCCGCCGACGGCTGGAATGAGGATGAACGCACCGGTGCTTCCCTGTCGCACCCGGCAGCCTGACGCGCGGCGCTCGCGCGCACATGCGCCTCACCGCCATCGGCACGGGCACCGTCCCGTCACCCGCACGTGTCAACGCCGGACATCTGGTCGAAGCGGGCGACGTGCGCCTGCTGCTCGACTGTGGCAGCGGTGTGGCGCATCGCATGAGTACGCTGGGGCTCGACTGGCTGACCGTGACGCACGTGGCGCTCACGCACTTTCACGCGGACCATGTGCTGGACCTTCCCACGCTGCTGGTGGCGTGGCGCTACGGGGTGCTGCCACCGCGGTCCGAGCCGGTGGAGATCATCGGGCCCGTTGGCGTGGTCACGCTGCTGGAGCGCTTCGCGGGCATCTTCGGCGACACGGTGCGCGCCTCGACGTTCCCCATCACGATCCGCGAAATCCGCCCCGGTGAGATGCTGGCCCTCGGGTCGGGAGTGACCATCGAGGCGCGCAAGGTTCCCCACACCGGTGAAAGCATCGCATATTGTGTACGGCGTGGACCGGCGCACCTGGTGTATACGGGCGATACGGGCGTGGACGACGAGCTGGGCGGCTGGGCGCGACACTGTGATGTCCTGCTCGCCGAGTGTTCACTCCCCGACGCACTGGCCATTCCGACACACCTCTCGCCGGAGCGATGCGCGGCGCTGGCCGCGGCCGCGCAGCCAAGATGTCTGGCGCTGACGCACTTCTATCCACCCGTCGAGCAGGTGGACGTGCGCGCGATCGTCGCGAGCCGGTTTGGCGGCGCGGTCGTCCTCACGACCGATGGATGGACTACCGAGATCGAGGACCTCTGATGCTGGTGGTAATGAAGCACGGCGCGTCGCAGCAGGAAGTGGACGCCGTCGTGCATGTAATCGAGGAAATGGGATACGAGGCGCGCCCCATGCCGGGTGCGCAGCGCACGGCCGTCGGACTGGTCGGCAACGATGGCCGCGTGGACGCGTCGCGGATCGAGGCACTCTCGGGCGTGGCGCAGGTGATTCACGTCACCCAGCCCTATAAGCAGGTGTCGCGCGAGTGGCAGCCGGAGGACACCATCGTCACGCTCGCGCCGGGCGTGCACGTAGGTGGCAATGAGGTCGTGATCATGGCCGGCCCGTGCTCCGTGGAATCGGAAGAACAGATCGTGACGGCGGCGCGCCTGGTACGTGCCGCGGGTGCCGCGGTACTCCGCGGCGGCGCGTTCAAGCCGCGCAGCTCACCGTACTCATTTCAGGGGCTGGGCAAGCCTGGACTCGACATGCTCGCCGTCGCGAAGCGGGAAACGGGTCTCGCCATCGTGACGGAAGCAATGGACGAGGAAGGCGCGGAGCTCGTCGCCGAAATCGGCGACTGCATCCAGATCGGCGCGCGCAACATGCAGAACTATTCCCTGCTCCGCTTCGTGGGCCACCTGGGCAAACCGGTGCTGCTCAAGCGCGGCCTCGCAGCCACGATCAACGATCTGCTGCTCAGCGCCGAATACGTGCTGGCGGCGGGAAATCCGAATGTGATCCTGTGCGAGCGCGGCGTCCGCACCTTCGACACCGTCACCCGCAACATGCTCGATCTCACCGCCATTCCCATCGTGCAGGGGTTGTCGCACCTGCCCATCGTGGCGGATCCGAGCCACGGGACAGGCATCCGCGACAAGGTGATCCCCATGGCGCGTGCGGCCGTCGCCGCCGGCGCGCACGGCATCCTGGTGGAGGTGCATCCGAATCCGGAGCGCGCGCTGTCCGATGGCGCGCAGTCGCTCTATCCTGAGCAGTTCACGCAGCTCGTTGTCGAACTGCGCGCCATCGCGTCGGCGATTGGCCGATCGCTCTGTCCCGCACCAGGGACCGTGGGGGCGGCGAGGGGGTAGAATCGGACACGCTCATCCGACCGCTCAAGAGGCAACTGCCAATTCCCATGATTCGTGTTCAGATGTTCGCCGCCGTAGTACTGGGCGCCATGACCGCTGTGTCACTGAGCGCCCAGTCGCCGGAGACAACCGTGGATCACGCGGTGCACGCATACGCCGGCGTGAAGTCGCTGCGCGCAACGTTCACGCAGCAGATCACCAACCCGCTCACCGGCCACGATGATTCCTCGAGCGGCGAGCTGCAGCAGCGTGGGCCGGGTTATCTGTCGGTGCGCTTCACGGAGCCGAAGGGCGACCGGATCGTGGCCGACGGCAAGGCGGTGTGGGTCTATCTGCCCAGTACGACTCCGGGTCAGGTGATCAGGATGCCCCTCGGCGAAAACGCGGCGGGCGTGCCCGACGTCGCGGCACTCTTTCTCAAGTCGCCTCGGGAGCGCTACACAATGTCCGCCGCCGGTACCGCCACGGTACAGGGACACGCCACGCATGCGGTCGTGCTCGTGCCGCGCGACTCCACCATCCCCTTTTCCAAGGCCACGGTGTGGGTGGATGACGATGATGGCCTGATCCGACAGTTCGAGATCGTGGACCCGAACGGGCTGATGCGCCACGTCGAGATCACGAGCCTCAAGCCGAACGCGAAGCCCGACCCGGACGCCTTCGTCTTCCACGTACCGGCAGGCGTAAAGGTGTTCGATCAGCGGGGATGATGAAATGGGGTCAGGCTCGAAATGATCGGGAACTTTCCCCGCTCCAGCACCCCGCCCGTGGGAATGGGCAATCGGGAATGGGGAATCGGGGAGGCACTCCGCCTCCTGCCGCCCCACCCCAATGTCATGGGGAATGGGGAATCCGCTTCCC
>JBOHTE010000460.1:0-4385 GCA_050733555.1 Gemmatimonadaceae bacterium
GATTCGCATCCTGCCGGCGGCGGAGAGCCGGGCGTCGGCAGATATGGTGACCGTAGCTCAATTGGTTAGAGCACCGGACTGTGGCTCCGGGGGTTGTGGGTTCAATTCCCATCGGTCACCCTGGAAGCAGCGCTGCGAGCCGGGGGTGAGGAGAGCGGTCCGGCGGCGGCGATAGGTCCGTAGCTCAACTGGTAGAGCACCGGTCTCCAAAACCGGCGGTTGGGGGTTCAAGTCCCTCCGGGCCTGTGCGATGATTGACAAGCATTCGCGCGGAAGAACGACCGCTGTGGCTCGCGTCACGTGCGGGTATCGTGGCGGTATCGTCTAGGGGACCAGGACGGAGCCCTCTCAAGGCTCAAACACGGGTTCGAATCCCGTTACCGCTATGTGGTAGAAGTTGCACGCGGCCCCATCGTCTATCGGTTAGGACGGCACTCTTTCAAGGTGCAGAGAGGGGTTCGACTCCCCTTGGGGCTATGGGGGGGGAGGGTGGAGGTGGAGCAGGACTGTACTGCTCGCGCGGTGCTGCGTTGTTGGAGAAGGTCGAGAGTTGGGGCTGTAGCTCAGCTTGGTTAGAGTGCCGGTCTGTCACACCGGAGGTCGCGGGTTCGAGCCCCGTCAGCCCCGTTTCAATCGTTGTCCGCGTGTCGTCTCGGACAGCCTGTGTTGCGCCCTGGTGGTGAAATTGGTAGACACGCCATCTTGAGGGGGTGGTGCCGTAAGGCGTCGCGGTTCGAGTCCGCGCCAGGGCATGGAGTGGTACCCAGGTCATCACGGAGCGTGACCACCGTGACGATGCAGGTTGCGCCAGCGTAGCTCAGTGGTAGAGCACTCGATTCGTAATCGAGCGGTCCTCGGTTCAATCCCGAGCGCTGGCTCTCTCGGTGATATCGCTCGAACACGAAGCCGACGATGTGCGGCACGGCTCGCCCCCCACGGCGAGCCGTTCCCGTCTCTGCGGGCCGGCCCCGCGGCATGGCGATATGACCAATCCCCGGGCAGATCAGTCTGTATTCCGTGCGCTTCGAGCGCCATGTTTCCCGCCGCTGCAGCACACCTCCTCTCCTCCCGCGAGTCATCCGCATGCGCAGTGTCGTCGCCTTTCTCCTCTGCGGCATCACCGCCACATCCGTCGCGCAGGCGCCGAATATCACGCCCGCCGGGGATCCCTCCGTGATGTCGGATTCGATCTACCGCCTCGCCGTGAACCCCGCTGAACACGAAGGCGAGTCCTTCGTGTACCTGCTCGATGATGGTGTCATCGTGTATCAGGCGAACGGCCAGAGCAAGCGGACCTTCCGTCAGGTCGCGCAGATCCTCACGCAGGATGCGGTGGACGACTGGGCCGAGCAGCGCTTCTCGTACGCGCCCGGCCACCAGAAGCTCACGGTCAACTGGATCCGCGTGGTGAAGCCGGATGGCGAGGTGGTGAGCGCCGCGCCGTCGCACATCCAGGATTCCGATGTGCCGGCCACGATGGGCGATCCCGTGTACGCGGATCGCAAGGTCCGTCGCGTGTCGCTGAGCGGCGTCGCGCCCGGCACGCTCGTGGACTACAGCTACACGCTGGAGGAACTCAAGCCCTACCGTCCCGGGGACTTCCTCTTCACGTGGTCCATTACCACCGGTTTCCCCACGCGTCGTTCGCGCTACATCGTGGACATGCCGGCCAGCATCCAGCCGCATCTCGTGCAGCGCAACGTTCGCCACCCGGTGAAGATCACCACCGCCAACGGCCGGCGCGTGTACGAGTGGACCGCGTCCGATTTACCGAAGCCCAAGTCGGAGCCATTTGCCGCCGATTCCAACGGCATCTATCAGTCGCTGGCGCTCTCATCGCCCACGAGCTGGCAGGAGATCTCGAAGTGGTACGCCGGCCTGGCGCACGACCGCTACACGCTCACGCCGGACCTCGAGCACAAGCTGCACGATCTGGTGGCGGGAGCGCACACGCTCGACGACTCGCTCGGCGCGGTGCAGCGCTGGATCGCACAGGACATCCGCTACGTTTCCCTTTCGCTCGGCATTGGCGGATATCAGCCGCGCACGCCGGCGGAGGTGTTCAAGACCCAGTACGGTGACTGCAAGGACAAGGCGACGCTGTTCGTCGCCATGGCCCAGCGCATGGGTGTGGAAGCGTATCCCGTGCTGCTGAGTGCTGACGGCAAGGTAGAGCGCTCGCTGCCATCCATTGACCAGTTCGACCATGCCATTGCCGCGCTCAGGCGGGGTGGCTCGTACCAGTTCGTGGATCTCACATCGGAGCTCACGCCGTTCGGCGAACTTCCCGGCGGCGACCAGGGCCAGTTCGCGCTCGTGGTGCATCCCGACGGTCACGCGGACGAGGTCACGCTTCCGCAGGATTCCGCCTCGGCGAATCTGTCGGAGACCACCTACCGCGGCGAACTGACGCCGGACGGACTGGCGAACCTTCACTACACCGAGCGCGCCACCGGACTCCGGCAGTACGCGCTGCGCGGGCTGTTCGCCACGCCGCTGGACTCCACGAAGCGTGACCGCTTCATCCGGGCACTGGCGGGCAGGACGTATCCCGGCGCAGCGGGCGACAGCCTCGTGATCTTTGACGGAAAGGATCTGCACGCGAAGCCGCAACTCTCGATGTACATCCGCGGCGGACAGGCGGCGAAGGTCTCCGGTCAGAGCGCGATCCTGAGCCTGCCCCCTTCGTTCCCGTCCATGGCTGGTCTGCAGACTCTCGCCACGCAGCTCGAGCAGGCGAAGCCGCGCGTGTACCCGATCGCGGTGGCGGGCGTGGTGGGGCCCATCGTCGGCGTTTCGGAACTGGACCTGGAGCTTCCGGCCGGGTGGCATGCAGATCTACCGCAGAACGTCGCGGCGGCAAGTGAATTTGGACGCTACACGGCGGAGTACTCGCAGAGCGGACGCGAGCTCCGAGTGTACCGGCGGATGGAAGGACGGCGGGGTGTGAAGCTGCCGGAAGATGTGGACGCGCTGATCGCGTGGCTCAGAGCGGTGGCGAAGGACGATGCGGTGTACATCGTTCTGCAGCGCGGGACGACGATGGGGAAGTAAGCGAGTTACTTGTTCCGCGGCGGAAGGCGTACTAGCTTTTCGGGTCGAGTGGCGACGCTGCTCTCCGCGGGCGTAATTCAGTTGGTAGAATGCCAGCTTCCCAAGCTGGACGTCGCCGGTTCGAGTCCGGTCGCCCGCTCTGTAATTCTGGAGAATTCAGTGATTTGGAAACGGCCTCTGCTCTTTCGAGTGGGGGCCATGTCGCATTCATAGATCGAAAAACGGTCCGCAGCCGCCTTGGCTTTGGGAAGCCCCGAACTTACGAATCTAGTAGATCAAGAAACTCGCAGTTGCTGGTCAGGCATTATGATGATGAACGGATTGCAATTGACGCACGTGATTCGCATAGTCATAGGCATTCCGTTCGCACCCTCATTGCGACCAGCCACCTGCGGCGACACTGCGCTTCCCAGTGCAGAAGCGCTGTCACTCATCGTACGGGAAGCGGACAATGGACTTCAACATCGCGCAGGGCATCGAAGTCCTAGAACGTACGCCAGGTACGCTGCACGCGATGTTGCACGATCTGGATACGGCATGGCTCGACGCGACGGAAGGACCCAAAACGTGAAGCCCGTACATGATCCTCGGCCACCTCGTCCACGGGGAGCGTGCGGACTGGATCCCGCGCGCCCGGTGTATCCTGTCGCAAAGTCCGAGCAGCCGCCTTCCGACGTACGATCGTTTCGCACACCTCCACGAGAGTCAGGGGAATCGCTGTCCGGCCTGCTCGATGAGTTCGGGCGATTGCGTGCGGAGAATCTCGCGACGCTCGCCGCCTGGCGCCTAACGGACGCAAAGCTCGCGCTGGATGGAGAGCACCCGGAGTTCGGCACCGTCACGCTTCGGCAGCTGTTGGCGACTTGGGTTGTGCATGACCTGGGACATATCGCACAAACCGCCCGTGTAATGGCGAAACAGTACCGGGACGCAATCGGACCGTGGCGCGCGTACCTGCCTATCGTGGACTGATAAGATGCCGTTGCGAACCGGCCCAAATGGCCGCCTCGCAGTTGTTAGGCGAGCAACATGATTCGGACCTGATCTCCGAATCGTTGCCTCGACGTGCGCGCTAATCGGCCCGCGCGGTGAAACGCCGCACGACATCGCGATACGCTCGACCTGACATCAATCGCTTGCCGTTGTTCAGGATCAGCACGTAGTCACCCTGAAACCACGGCTGGAT
This sequence comes from Gemmatimonadaceae bacterium, assembly GCA_050733555.1. GTDB lineage: Bacteria > Gemmatimonadota > Gemmatimonadetes > Gemmatimonadales > Gemmatimonadaceae > JADGGM01. The sequence continues at coordinate 4,241 of JBOHTE010000460.1, forward strand.
CTCCTGCACGCGCCTGATATTCACGATCACCGATCGATGGATCCGCACGAACTGCTCGGACGGCAGCCTTCGCTCGATGCTGTTCAGCGCTTCCCGCACACGATACGTCTGCTCGGCCGTCTGCACGATCACGACCTTGTCGGAC
>JBOHTE010000461.1:0-5392 GCA_050733555.1 Gemmatimonadaceae bacterium
GCCGGCGCCACGGCGACGGCGCGCGTGTGCGCGACCGGCTGCGGCGTCGTGCCATCATTCTGCTCCGCGCGCGTGTGCACGTTGGTGGCCGCCACGGCACGCGTTGCCGCGCGCTTCGCGGTGACAACCATTGCCGGCGACTGCGCAACGGCCGCAGCCGGCGCCGCGCCGACCAGCACCGCGGCGAAGCTGGCCAGAAGGGTACGATACATCATGACTTCGCCCCATTGCTCGTGGGAGCCGGCGCGCGGTTGCTGCCGTCGCGCACGACAAAGGTCTGGATCTGGAACTTCGCTTCGATGACCGCGGCGTTCGCCTTGGAGTGGAACTTCTGGGCGTTCTGGTTGGTGGACTGGTCCAGCGACACGTTCACCGGAAGTACGATGCGTGTCATGGAGCCCACGTTGGTGAAGAACTGCGCCAGGTCGTGATAGCCGCCAACGATGGAGATGCCGTAGCGATACGTGTCGTAGTTCGTGCCTGGCTGCACCGGCTGCGGGTCCACCTCGGCCAGGTCGAGTCCGACGCGGCGCGCCGCGGTGGAGACCTGCTCGAGCAGCGCGGGCACCTCGTTGCTGGTGGGCACGAGCGTGCGCACGAGCTGCAGATTCTGTTGATAGTCGGCGAGCTGAGAACGGAGCAGATTCAGATCGCCCTTGGCCAGCTCGGCCTTGGCCTTCTGATTCAGCGTCGCGAGCTGCGCGAGATGCGCCTCCTGCTTGGCCAGGTCCGCCGATCGCGGATTGTAGACCAGGTACCAGTAGAGGGCGATCGCCGCGACGGCGACGATTCCGACGAGCACGAGCGACTGTTCGCGCTGTCCCTTGGGCATGCCCAGCATGACTACCTCACCGAGAGTGTGACGGGGACGGTCCGGATCGCCGAGGAGTCCGGCGTCTGGTAGCCAGCGGACAACTGGAACTGCGTGACTTCCTTGTTTTCCACGATCATGAGACCGGATCGCTCGAGCTGAACGTCCTGAATGAAGGGGGAGGCCTCGAGCAGTTTCATGAATCGCGTGAGCGCCTGGATATCCACGGTGTTGCCGACGATCTTGAAGCGGACCTGCGGGACGATCAGGCTGTCGAGTGCCGCGGCATCATCCTTCCCCTTCTTGTCACCCTTCTGTCCCGGAGCGGGAATGCGGGACACGGCGGCGTCCGTCGCGTTGGACTGCGTGACCGATTTGATCCAGGTGTAGGGCGGCAGCGCGCGGCTCACTTCGTCCATGATGTGAGGCCACACGTAGCGCTTGTTGTCGAACGATTCGATCAGCTTCACCTGGCGCACGACCGAGTCCCGCTGCGCCTCGGCGCTCCGCTTCTGCTGAATCACGATGGCGTACTGCATGGAATCCTGCGTGGCTTTCTGCAGCTGATCGGCTACGGACGTGGTCTTGGCGTGCTGGTACGAGTACATGCCACCCACGAGCAGCACGGCCAGCGCCGCCGTGGCCACCGCGCCGATCAGAAACGGATCCTTGATCCGGGACAGCGCGCCAGACGCGAGTCCCTTCAGACTCACGCCGCTGCCGTGTGACTTGACCTTCGCTTTCTTCCCGCTGCCGGGGTGCAGATTGATTTCGATCATGACACGACCTTGAGGGGAAGGTCAGGCGACCTTGCGGAGCGCCAGCCCGATGGGGAGCATGAGAAGTGGTGCAACCTCGTCGATGACGAGGGAATCGAATGCGCCGTCACGAACACGCAGGCGCTGCAGCGGGTTGGCCTGCTCGACCGGAATGTGCATGCGGTTGGCCAGGGCTTCGGTGAGCCCCGGAACGCGCGCGCCGCCGCCGCAGGTGTAGGCCGCCCTGAGCTTGCTGGACGAGCGGGACGACGTGGCCAGGAATGCGGCCGCGCGCTCTACGGCGACTGCGATCTCCTCGCCACGCGTGGCGATGATCGCGTCGAGGTGTGGCGAGCGATCGTACCCCTGCAGCAACGCATCGGCTTCCTCGGCGCTCAGGCCGCGCTCGCGCTGCAGGTCCTCCCGCAGACGCCGCGTGCCCAGGTTGATGTCGCGCGTCAGGAGCGGAACGCCATCATCGAGAATGTTGATGTTGGTGATCTCGTGTCCGATGTTGACGAGGCAGACGACGCCGGACATCGCGCCTGGATAGTTCACCTCGAACGCGTTGTGCAGGGCGAAGGCATCCACGTCCACCATGCTCGGGGCGACGCCGGCGTCGTTCAGGATGCCGAGCTTCCCTTCCACGAGATCGCGCTTGGCCGCGACGAGCAGCACGCTCATCTCCACGCCTTCCGCATCGGGATCGAGGATCTGGAAATCGAGCTCCACCGATTCCATGTCGAACGGAACGTGCTGCTCGGCCTCCCAGCGAATGAGCTCGCGCGCCTGCTGTTCCTTCACGCGATCGATCTGGATCTTCTTGATGATCACATCGCGGCCGCCAACGGCTGTGACCACCGATTTGCTCTTCACGCCGGCGGCTTCCATCGCGGTGCGGACGGCCTCCGCAACGACGCCGGGGTCCATGATCTCGCCTTCGACAATGGCGTCGGCGGGCAGCGGCGCGATGGCAACCTTGCTGAGCTCGGGCTCGCCCCGACCGTGATCAATGACTGCGACCTTGATGAGACCCGATCCGATGTCGAGTCCGATTGTCGTCTTCTTGCGACGCAGGAGCGCCATGGTATGGCCGTTGTGTTGACGGGGATGAATACGAACAGGGCGTTTTGGCTACCTCTCACACGAACGGCAACGGGAGAGGTAACAGTCTGGTAGCTGGTTGCTGTTGCTGTTGCGGGTAGCTGATTGTTGATGGTCAGGGGATGTCGGTCCAGGTGACGCCGGGAGGACGAACGGGTGTGGCGAGCGCGAGAAACGCGCGCGTGGCGGCGCAGCGCGACAAACGCATGGTGGCATCGCCATCCATGGTGAGGCGCGACGCGAATGCCACACCCGTGAAACGAGCGGCGCCGGTGAGATGCAACTCGCCGCGCACGAGGAGCACGCCGAAAAAGCGCGCACCCGCGTCCATGAGAAGATTCCCATCGACAACGAGCGTTCCCTGGCCGGCGCCGCCCGACAGATGCAGCGACTCGGGCGCGTATTCGAGCGGAAAGAAGTGCGCGCACGCCGAGTTCGCGCCGAGTGATCGCAATGGATCGCCGAGGTTGAGCGGAGCGCTCGTGTCGCATGCGCCCGGCGTGTCGATCACGGGAGCCGGATTCAGGAGTTCCGCGCCGACTGGAAGCGCTCTGCCCAGGGCGGCGATCTGGCTGCGCGTGAAGGCGCCGAACTGTTCGTGCACGCGGCTGTCCGCGGCGAGCGAGTCCACCATGACGCTCGGAGCGCCGGACAGACAGGGAACGGCGGTGCATGCGGTTGTATCCAGCGCGACGGCCTGGGCGATGCCGAGGGCTGGCAGGTCCGGCCCCGGCAGCTCGCACTCCCACGCGGCGACCGCACTGTCCGCACCCAGGATTCGTGCGAGGCCCGATAGCGTTGCCTGCTCCTTCACCAGCGCGGCCGCGCGCGGCACGAGATGCGGACCACGCAGCGACAGGAGCAGCGACACGCGGTGACGGGCGCGCGTGGTTCCCGAACCCGAATATCCTTCGGACACCACACGAAAATCGGACGGGGAGAGCTTCCAGATCTGCACGCTGTCGAGCGCGCCGTCACCGGGTTGATACGCGCTCGTGTTCAGCAGACCGCGCTCCGGTGTGGTGTTCCAGAACGGGTTCCACGAGGAGGGCGCCGGGGCGGTGTACACCCCGAACTCCGCCGCGGAGAGCGCGCGCACGCGACGCAAGGCATCGCGCGCGTCGCGGCTCTCCCGCAACGTCACGAAGAAGAGTCCACCGGCGAGCGCGCCGAGCACCGTCATGGCGAGCAGCGTGAAGGCCAGAGCGAACCCGTTCCGCCCGCGACGGTGTGACTGCAACATGCCGGTGTGCATGGGAGCGCCTCAGTTTCTCGGTCTGATGATGAGGGTCAGTGAATCGGCGAACGGCCCAGCTTCGTATCCCTGCGCCCGGGATGGCGCGGTCGCCACCGCGCGCACCACGACCTGCAGCCAGGCGAACCGCTCCGGATCGTTCGTCTCCGCGCCCGTGCTGTCGCGGAAGGAGAATCGCAGGCCGCCGGCGGCATACGGCCCGCTCACCGGCTGGATCGTGGCGCAGGGAGTGGCGCGCGAGGCGAGACAATCCGTGTAGCCGAGATACCAGCGGTCGTCAGAGGCGCGATAGAGCTGGTACCGTGCGGCCCGCACGAAGCGGATGCTCGCGCCCGGGGTGACGGTCGCCGGGAGCGCCGGAGTGAGCGTGAGGCGCAGTGCACCAGCGGCGTCCGCGGCCGACGCGCTCAGGCCCGATGCGACCGGACAGTTCCCGCCTGCCGCGGGCTCCGCGACGAGTACATGGACGCGCCACTGCACGGAGTCTGGCGAGAGAGCGGTTTCGTAGACGAGTACCGTGTCGCCTTCCTGCGGCGCCGTGCGCCACGACGTGAGCGACGCCCCGGTGGAGCGCCGAATCGGAATGCCGATCACGGTGCGTGTGGAATCCAGCGTGCACACCACCGACACGCCGATGAGGGAGCGATAGTCCACGCGGTCTGGCGAGAGCGCGTAGATGTCGCCACGCGACGGCGCCAGTCCACGCAGATCGAACCGGAGCAGCAGCTCCGCATCGTGGAGCGCGCGTCGCACGCCGAGTCGCAGCCCGACAGCCTGATGGAACCACTGCTGCCGGAGCGTCAGCTCGGCGACAGCGCCCACGAGTACGCCGAGCACGACCATGACGGTCAGCATCTCGACGAGGGTGAAGCCACGAGCGCGGCGTGACGTCACTCGCATGGTGCCGCGCTCCGGAACGTTTCCGTGCGAGCCGGCCAGCCGGCAGCGCCGCGAATGGTGAGGCTGTCGAAGAGCAGCGCAACTCCATCCGTGGGCGTGGATGCAGCCCACTGCTCCGTGATGTCGGGCGAACTGTCGCGGGCGGACCGCGCGGTACACGGTTGCGCGCGCAGGAACTCGAGCCGGGACTCGGCCGTGGCGGCGGCCCGCGCGTCCCGCGCGCTCCAGCGCTCGAGCCGAGCGATGGCGACCGAGGTACCGGCAATGGCGAGCACGCCCACGCTGAACAGCGTGGCGGCAACGAGCAATTCGACGAGCGTGAAGCCCGCACAGCGAGGTGTGCTGAACACGGGCAACAAGATCGCGCTTCCGCCGAGGGGAGCGTCAGCGGAAGCGCGCAGGGAGGAGCGTTTGGTTGCGGGCTGGTGGCTGGTTGCTGGTAGCTCGTGGCTGGTTGCCCGTTGCAGGCAGGCCCCAGCGCGGGGGAGCGGCGCAGACCCTCGGTACAGCGGGTCCGCTCTGCTCCCCCACGCGGGGGCCTCGGTGCTGGGGCCACTGCTACTT
>JBOHTE010000462.1:0-9366 GCA_050733555.1 Gemmatimonadaceae bacterium
CGCGCGCATGTCACGCGGGCCGTGCTCGAAGGGATCTGCTTCGCGCTGAACGAATCGGTGGTGATTCTCAGGGAGCTTGGTCTCGCCCCTCATCACCTCTTGCTCACCGGCGGAGGCGCGAAGGAACCGCTGCTGCGTCGTTTGCAATCGGACGTGTTCGGACTTCCGGTGGCTACGGTGAATCGGGAGGAAGGTCCCGCGTACGGAGCAGCGCTGCTCGCGGCTGTCGGAGCTGGCGTGTTTCCGGACCTCGGCACGGCCGTGAGCGCCACGCTTTCCCGATCACCACTGCAGCGCCCGGACGCGGAGGCTCATCTCCGCTATCAGCAGCTGTTCGAGCGTTTCAGGGCCGCAGCTCGATGTGAAAAACGATACACGGAGCGCGAGTGGAATTCGGCACCCGGGCGGAGAATCGTGGACGGGAAGCCCGGCTGATTGGGAGAGTCCGGAAAGTGCTGCGTCTCCAGCGCCAGCCCGCTGTGCGGCGCGTAGCAGCGTCCGTGCTTGCCGGCGGGTCCGGCCCCCAGGTGATTCCCCGAGTAGAACTGAATGCCGGGCTCCGTGGTGTAGAGCTGGAGCGTTCGGCCGCTCGCCGGATCGTACAGCTCGGCGGCGAGCACCGGCGTTCGCCCCGCGTCGCGATCGATCACGAAGTTGTGATCGTAGCCAGGACCACGGCGGAGCTGCTCGTTTTGCGCGCCGATTCTCGCTCCCACCGCCTGCGGGCTCGTAAAGTCGAACGGCGTGCCGCGAACAGGCGCGATGGTCCCCAGGGGAATCAGTGACGCGTCCACCGGCGTGAACCGCGATGCGTGCAGCGTGAGCCGGTGAGCGAGAATGTCACCGCCCGTGCGACCCGCAAGATTGAAGTAGCTGTGCTGCGTGAGATTGAGCGGCGTTGCCCGGTCCGTCGTGGCGTGATAGTCCAGCGTGAGCGCATTGTCCGCGCTCAGCGTGTAGGTCACCTGGACGACCAGCGTGCCGGGATATCCGCTGTCGCCATTCGGACTCGTGTAACGCAGCACGGCGCCCGCGTGGTCGCGCGCCTCGAACAGTTCCACGTTCCAGCAAACGCGGTGAAATCCGTGCGGGCCGCCGTGCAGGTGGCTCGTGCCATCGTTCTGCGGGAGCGTGTACGTCACGCCGTCCAGCGTGAAGCGTCCGTTGGCGATGCGATTGGCGTAGCGCCCGATGAGTGCGCCCATGAACGCGGAATCCGCGAGATAGTCCTCCAGCGTTGCGTAGCCGAGCACGACGTCATCGAACACACCGTCCCGATCGGGCGCCGTGATGGAGAGGATGATGCCGCCGTAGCTCATGAGGCGGATCTCCATGCCGCGCGCATTGGCGAGGGTGACGAGATCTACCCGTCCACCTCCCGGTACTGTGCCGAACGGATCACGCCGCGCGCGAGCGCCAGAGGCGGAGGTGCGCGGTGATGTACGATTCAAGCTGTTTCCTTCCTGGCTTCGGGTTGCGCCACCACGCGGTCATTCGCGAGGGAAACGCCCGGAAAGAAATAGTGCGTTTCGTTCTGGGATGCGACCGGGCCGGGTGAGCCGGCGAGCCTGCCCGGCCAGCGCAAGCTCGGCCGGCATGTCGGAACCAAGGTGGCAGGTCGCCTCAGCGGACACGACCTTCCACTCCCTTGACCGGCACCAGTGCCGGAGCGCCTTTGTCCTTCACCAGGATCGCCAAAATCTTGGCCGGCTGGGTGTTGCTCGCGTTCCGACCAACAATGTGAATGTCATCAGGACCCTCGGAGAATGTCTGTCCGACCGTCAGCGTCACCGGCTTTTGTCCCTTCACCTGCTCGACGACCGAGCCCTCCAGCACGTAGATGAACCCATAGGCATTGTGCCGGTGGACGGCGTCTGCTCCACCAGGCGCATACTGGACCGTGAGCATCATGACTTCTTTCCCGGGGATCTTCGTCATCTCTTTCGTCATCAGCGGCGTGACCGTGGGTTCCTGAGCGCCCAGTGGGACGCTGATGACGCACAGAAGGCTGGCCAGAAACGCCGCCATGGAGATCTTGGTGGTGCACATCGCTCTGTTCTCCTCATGTGGAAGAGGCGCCGGATGGATGGCGCGCCGCTCGCTTCTGCTGGAGGGCGCGCCATCCAATCGATCGCAGCAATCCGGCGTCAGTGACCGGAGCAACCGGTCAGGCCGATCCGGCCGGAACTGCAGACTGGGCAAGCCAGTCTTCGAAGCGGATCTCGCCGAGCTTGGCGTCGGCGCCCGGCACCAGTGCGCGCTCGGCCAGCTCCGCGCCGAAGTAGCGGGCGTGCGGGTCGGCGACCACTTCACGGGCATCGTGGCGCGCGTGGAGACCCAGCCTGATGAACTCGTCGAAGCGGAACTGCTGCGGTCCCGCCACTTCGACGACGCCGTTCAGCGGCGCTCCCTCGGCGACCTTGCAGACCGCATTGGCGACATCCTCAGCGGCCATCGGCTGGAACAGCACGGGAGGAATGCGCACCGTGGTCCCGTCGGTCGCCTCGTCCGCGATCCGCTTGAAGAACTCGAAGAATTGCGTAGCCCGGACGATCGAATAGGGGATCCGCGAGCTTCTGATCAGCTTCTCCTGGGCCACCTTGGCGCGGAGGTAGCCGCTGTCCGGATTTCGGTCGCAGCCCACGATCGACAACGCGACGTGATGGCCCACACCCGCCGCGCGTTCGGCGGCAACGAGATTGCCGGTCGAAGTCTCGAAGAACTTCAGCACTGCTGCGTCCTCGAACGAGGGTGAGTTCGACACGTCGACGACGACGGCCGCTCCGATGAGGACTTGGGCCAGTCCGTCGCCGGTGATGGTGTTGACGCCCGTGTCCGGAGACGCCGGCACAGCCTGATGGCCATGCTCACGAAGGTGCGTGACGAGCTTCGACCCAATAAGCCCGGTTCCGCCGATGATCACGATTTTCATGGTGACAGCCTCCTTGTCAGCTGGCGGCCGAGGTCGCGGCCATGGCGCGGTCGCGCGAGCGTGGAGCCGGCGAGTCCCGAAGGAACCGGAGCAGCTCGGCGTTGACCTGATCCTGGTGCGTGGCCGTGATGCCGTGCGGCGCGCCGGGGTAGTAGATCTCCTTGGCGCCCTTGATGAGCTTGGCCGACTTCATCGCCGAGTCCTTGATGGGAACGACCTGGTCGTCCTCGCCATGGAGCACCAGCGTGGGGACGTCGAACTGCTTCAGGTCCTGGGTGAAATCGGTTTCGGAGAACGCCTTGATGCACTCGTAGGAGTTGAGCAGGCCGGATTGCATGCTCCAGGTCCAGAATTCATCGAGGAGACCCTGAGAGACCTTGGCACCGGCTCGGTTCGCGCCGAAGAACTGGATCGCGAAGTCCCGGTAGAATTGCGCGCGGTCTTTGAAGAGGCTTGCGCGTAAACCATCGAACACCTCGATCGGCAGGCCCTCGAGGTTCGTCGGCGTCTTCAGCACGAGCGGCGGTATCGCGGAGATCAGGACTGATTTGGCGACGCGGGCCGTCCCATGGCGTCCGATGTACCGCGCGACCTCCCCGCCGCCCGTAGAGTGACCCACCAGGGTGACGTCGCGGACGTCGAGGGCCTCGATGACGGCGGCGAGATCGTCGGCGTAGTTGTCCATGTCGTTGCCATAGGAGGGCTGGCTGGATCGGCCGTGGCCGCGCCGGTCGTGCGCAATCGCGCGAAAGCCGTTCTGCACGAGGAACAGCATCTGGCCGTCCCAGGCATCGGCGTTCAACGGCCAGCCATGGGAGAACACGACGGCAGGACCCTCGCCCCAGTCCTTGTAGTAGATCTCGGTGCCGTCCTTCATGGTGATGGTGCTCATGACAGTGCTCCTTGAAGAGGTGTGGACCACGAGGAGCACCATGGGCCGGTGCAGGACGGATCGCATCCGTCGAATACCCTAGTCCGCGATCTTGCAAAAAGCCGGTTGCACGACGAGACGATGGCCGGCTCTACAGAGAGGGGGCTGTGGGTGCGACGTCCCTGAGCGTGTCACGGAGACGCCTGCGCGAGCTGATGCCCAGCTTGGTGAACACCTTGCGCAGGTGATACTCGGCGGTGCGGGGACTGATGAAGAGCTGGGACCCGATCTCCGGGTTGGTGCGTCCCTGAGCCGCGAGCCGGGCGACGAGCGCCTCCTGTGCAGTGAGCACGTCGCGGGATTCGACCATGCGCTTGCGCACCGTCTCGCCGGTCGCCAACAGCTCGCCCCTGGCGCGCTCCGCGAAGGCTTCGGCCCCGATGCGGCCGAGCATCTCGTAGGCGCTCCGCAATTCTTTCCGCGCGTCGATGCGGCGGTTCTCGCGACGCAACCACTCGCCGTACACCAGGTGCGCGCGAGCGAGGTCCACCACGATCCGGCAGCGTTCGAGCCGCACCACGGCCTCGCGGTACAGCGCGTCGGCTGCCCGGCCGTCCTCGAGGAGCGCGCTTGATCGGGCCAGGATGCCAAGGGCCCAGTCGGTGGCGGCGGCGCGGGCTCGTTCCTCCAGTTGCCGGAGGGCGCCAGCCGCCACATCGTGGGCACCACTACGAACGCCCGCCTCGACCAGCTCGACCAGGGACAAACCGAAGAAGCCCAGGTCGTCGTGGTCGCAGGCCTGTCGGGCGCCGGCAAATGCGGTGTCGTAGCGACCGAGCCCGTTGTACAGCACCGCGGTCGCATAGCCGGCCAGACCGAGCGCCCTCCCTTCACCCCTGGCGGTCGCCTCCTTGACGCTGGTCTGGATCAGCCTCACTGCCGGTCTTTCCTCGCCGCGCCAGGCGGCAAGCGCCAGTGAGGTGTACCGGAGAGGAGCGTTGCCGGTGGCTTCGGTTATCGCATCAGCCTCCTGGATCAGCGCGGAGGCGGCGGCGAACTCTCCGCTAAGCACGTGCACGACGGCGCGGTAGCTGAGCGCGATGGGAAGGGTGGCAAGCGCGCCGGCCTCGCGGGCGAGCCGGACCGCGTGCGTAGCCAGCTCGTGCCACGACTCGTCGTCCCAGAGATCGGCGGCCAAGGGCTCGGGCGCCACCGGGCACGCCGTCCACAGCCAGCGAATGATGCCGTCCTTGGCGAGTCCGGCCTGTTCACGAAATGAGTGCAGTGCCCGCCTCAGGGGCTCGACTCCCGCTCCATACCCTTTGGTGAATCGTGTCGCCAGCCCGTCGAGGAGAAGATCCGTAGAGCGTGGAGGCGCCGGTCCAGGCGGCGCGGCGCGAGCGGCCTCTGCGACCCGTACGGCGTCGCGCGCGCCAAGGCGACCGACGAAGATTTCCGCTCCCAGCGCCTCGACGTAGGTGTCGCGTGCAAGCCCGACATTCAGAGCTTCGAGCCGTTTGGCCGCATCGAGCAGCAAGGCCGGGGCGTCGCTCCCGCGCCGCTGGGCAAACACGATGTGAGCGCGCATGCGAGCCAGTCGCGCGCGCTGAAGCTCATCCGACGGGCCAATCTCCGCGGCCGCGAGGAGCTCGAACGCCGTATTGGCGTCCCCGGCCTCGAACTTCGCCTGAGCCGCAGCCAGCGCTCGGACTCCGCGCCGGGCGGGATCGGGTGTGAGGTCGGTCGCCCGCTCGAGAAACGCGGCAGCCGCGGCGATGCCACCGCGGCCTTGTGCGCGATCGGCTGACTGTTCCAGCTCGGCGGCTACCGTCTCGTCGGGCCCGAGGGCTGCCTGAGCGCGATGCCACGCGCGGCGATCGGGATCGGCGCCCGAATCGGTCACCTCGGCCAGCGCTCGATGTATCTCCTGCCGCTCTCGCAACGCTGCCGCGCGGTAAGCCGCCGAGCGCGCCAGTGGATGACGGAACCGCACCAGGGTGCCGAACTCGATCAGCCCGTCCGCCTCGGCCGGCGGGGCTGCGTCGGCGCCGATCCCGAGCACTGCGGCCGCCCGCCACAGCAGGGTCACGTCCCCTACGGGCTCCGCCGCAGCCGCCAGAAGGAGTCGCCGCGTCTCGACGGGGAGCGCCCGGACACGCCGGAGAAAGCTCTGCTCAATGAGGTTCGCCACCGGTCGCGCGTCAGGACGACCGAACCCGCCCGCCAGCTCCGCGACAGTCAACCCCTTGGGCAGCTCCAGCAGCGCGAGAGGGTTCCCGTTCGACTCAGCGACGATCCGATCGCGTATTCGCTCGTCGAGACGTCCGGGTGTCGCCGAATCCAGCAGAGCACGGGCATCGGCGTCGCGCAAACCCTCGACCACCATCACTGGGAGGTTCCCCAGCTCCTTGTCCTCGCTCAGGTGCCGCACGGCGAAGACGATCGCCACCGATTCCGCCAGGAGCCGGCGGGCCACGAACCCGAGGACCTGGGCCGATGCCCGATCGAGCCACTGTGCATCATCCACGACGCAGATCAGCGGCCGCTCCTCGGCAACCTCCGACAGCAAGCTCAACACCGCCAGACCGACCAGAAAACGATCCGCCGCCGCACCCGCGCTGAGGCCGAAGGCCGTGCGGAGCGCATCGCGCTGCGGGCCCGGCAAGCGCTCCAGATGGCTCAGCAGCGGCGCGCAGAGCTGATGAACGCCGGCGAACGCGAGCTCCATCTCGGACTCGACTCCCGCAGCCCGCGCGATGCGAAACCCTGACGCGTTGGCCACGAGGCACTCCATCAGCGCGGTCTTGCCGACACCCGCCTCGCCCCGCAGGACCAGCACCCGACTATGCCCCCCTCGCACATCCGCCAGCAGCCGGTCGAGCGATTCGCACTCGTGATGCCGGCCGCGCAGTTCTGTTCCACGATGCGGATCGGACATACACACCGCCAAGACTGTGGAGTTTGCGGAAGACAGTAAGATACATCCCTCTACGCGACTTTTTATCCGGGTGTCGATTGGAGAGGTGGGCGGCCCCAGTCTCACGATGGTACGATCCGGTCACCAACGCATGGAAGAGTCGGAGCGTGCTGCAGTCGTGTGCCCAGCGGGCCGACACCGATGCGGTGCTCCTGGTGATGGCGTGTCTGTGAGGGTGCGCGAGCGAACAATCAGCGGGAATTCCTGAGAAACGCTGACGGAACGGCGCCAGGATTCCGGACGAAGTCGTAGAATCAACTGGGGCGGCAGGATTCGAACCTGCGGTCTTCGGATTAACAGTCCGACGCTTTGCCAGCTCAGCTACGCCCCAAGAGACGCGAAATCCCGGCCGCCTGCTGCGCAGCCGGGACTCATCAGCCACAATACTCTCCGGGATGGCAAATGATAGTGGCAGGAAAATGGGTCAGGCCGACTTCTCCATCTTTTTCGCGATGGCTTGCGCGCGGTCGAGATGTTTCGTCAGCACAGGTCCTGCCTGCTCGATCAACTTCTTTATCTGCGCGTTCTGCGCCGCATCGTGCCACGTGCCGGCCAGGCCAATGACCGCCTTGTGAATGCCCACTTCCTGCGCAATGTACGTACTGTCGTAGGCCGCGCCGGATTTTCCCTGCAGGGCATCCGTCTCTCCCTTGGCGGCCGCTGGAATCGGGTCGTCCGCTGGAAGCGCCATCGTAATGTTGAGCTTCTTCGCAATCAGGTCGGTCTGGAGACGCAATGCATGATGCTCTCCTTCCATCAGCCTCGCGAAGGACTTTGCATCCGCACTCTTCAGATTCGGCATCGCCGCAGCTGCGAGCGCGCTGTCGCCGGCGTTCACCTCGTCGAGCAGCGCGAGGATATTCGCGTCAGTGAGAGCCGCGGGCTTCGTCATGGCCGTTGCCGAACTCCCTGCTGCCACTGCCGTGCTGCCCGCTACGGCGGCAGTGCTCTCTGCCGGCTGTGCCATGCTGCTCATAGTGGAGTCCGCGCCCGCCGCCATGCCGCGGTCCTTCGGCTTGCACCCGCCCAACGCGACGCACAGCGCCAGTGCCGCAGGCACAGCGTTGTAACGCGCATACACGATACGCATTGTTCCTCCAGAGTGGTTCCACGTTCAGGGAGTGGAGTTCCCAATTTTCCGACGTCATGCAAGATGCGTACATCTGGAGCGCAGCACGAACGGAACTCAGCCGCCAGGTCGAAATAATCGGGCCTCGCCTCCGGTAGTGCTCGCTGGCACCCGCAAACGTTCCCGTCGTTCAGCGTGTCCAAGCCTGTCACAGCCTCCGACGCCACCATGCGCAATCTCAAGCTCGCCCTTCGCACGCTGTTGAAGTCTCCCTTCGTGACAGCGGTCGCCATCCTGTCGCTGGCGCTCGGCATTGGCGCAAACGCGGCCATCTTTTCGCTCTTCGATCAGTTGCTGCTGCGCCCGCTCCCCGTCGTCCATCCCGAGCGACTGGTGGACCTCGCGGCCCATGGTCCCATGCCGGGCTCACAGTCGTGCAACCAGGCCGGCGACTGCGAGGAAGTGTTCAGCTATCCGATGTTCCGCGACCTCGAGAACGCTCATGTTCCGGGGCTGACCGGCATCGCGGCGCACCGCGCGTTCGGCGCCAACATCGCCTACCACCGGCAGACGATCAACGGCGACGCCATGCTCGTGTCCGGAGCGTACTTCCCCGTGCTCGGCATCAAGGCCGCACTGGGCCGGCTGCTCACGCCGGACGACGACCGCGTCATCGGCGCCAACTTCGTGGCCGTGCTCAGCTACAACTACTGGACCAGTCAGCTGGGCTCGGACCCCTCCGTAGTGAACCAGCAGATCATCGTCAACGGTCACTCGATGACCGTCGTGGGTGTCGCGCCGCAGGGCTTCGAAGGCACCACGCTTGGCACGGAGCCCATGGTGTTCGTGCCGATCACGATGAACGCCCTCATGAACCCCGGCTTCGACGGGTTCGAGAAGCGCCAGTCGTACTGGATGTACCTGTTCGCGCGCCTCGGGCCCGGCGTCCCGATCGAGCGGGCCAGCACCGCCATCAACGCTGTCTATCATCCCATCATCAACGACGTCGAGGCGCCGCTGCAGAAAGGGATGAGCGACAAGACCATGGTGCGCTTCCGCGCCAAGCAGATCACGCTCACCGATGGACGTCGCGGCCAGAGCCAGATGCACAACGACGCCAGGAAGCCGCTCACCCTGCTGTTCGCCATCACCGGCATCGTGCTGCTCATTGCCTGCGCCAATATCGCGAACCTGCTGCTCGCACGGGGCGCGGGACGCTCGCTCGAGATGGCGGTGCGCCTGTCGCTCGGCGCGACGCGCTGGCAGCTCATGCGGCAGCTGCTCACCGAGTCGCTGCTGCTGGCCGTCCTGGGCGGCGTCGCAAGTCTCATAGTGGCGCGCTGGACGCTGAGCTTCATCGTCGCGCTGCTTCCCTCCGACGGCGGCATGTCGATGACCTTCGCGTTGCAGGGAGTCGCCATTGTCTTCACCGCGGTGCTGGCCGTCGGAACGGGGCTGCTCTTCGGACTCTTCCCCGCGCTCAACAGCACGCGTCCCGATCTCGCGTCGACCATTCG
>JBOHTE010000463.1:0-10851 GCA_050733555.1 Gemmatimonadaceae bacterium
CCATGGGCTGCCCCATGGGCTGCCCCGTCGCGCCACTGTCCCACACGCCCGCCAGCCATGTACAAGCACATTCTCGTCTCCATCTCCAATCCGCGCGATGCGCAGCCCGCCGTGCAGACTGCACTCGGGCTCGCCATGCAGTCAGAGGCGACGATCGAGTTGGTCGGCGTCGGCAGGCATACGCGCCAGGCCGTCGCGCAGTTCGCGCACGACGCGACCGCGGAGTCGCCATTCCCTGTCGCTGTCGCGTTTCCGGATCCGCCCTATGCGTTCGCGCTCGAGCAACTCATCCGATCGCACGGGATCGATCTGGTGGTCATCTCCGCGCGCGAGGCCAGCGCCCGGCAGGGTCCCCTGTCGAGCCGCACGCAGGCGGTGATCGGGGCTGCGCCCGTCCCCGTGCTGTTCATCCCCGGCCCGGGTCGTCCGTGGCGTAAGCTGCCGCATCCGGTCTTTCGCCGGGTGGTCGTCACACTCGACGGATCATCGCTCGCGGAATCGGTGATTCCCCACGCGCTGAGGCTGGATCAGCCCGCCGATTTCGAGATCACCCTGCTCACCGTCGCGCCGCTCGGGCAGGACGGTGACGAGCCGTATCTGGAGCGGGCGGCCGACGAGCTGCGCGGTCGCGGGGCGCGCGTACACACGCACGTGGCGCACGACGAGCATGCCGCGGGTGGCATCGTGCTGTACGCGTACATGAACAACATGGATTTGATCGCCATGTCCACGCATGGGCGTGGCGGGCTGTCGCGCATCCTGCTCGGCAGCGTCGCGGAGCGCGTCATGCGGCTGACGGCACTCCCCGTCCTGCTCTGGCGCCCGGGCGGCGCCGAGGCGCTCGCCGGCACGCCGACCGGTACCGCCGCCTGAGCCGCCTCCCGGACTTGACGCCGTACTGGTTTGCTGCACCGCTCATTCGTTAACTTGCATTCATGCCCCAGCCGATTTACATGGACCACGCCGCGACCACGCCGGTGCGCGAGGAAGTCCACGCTGCCATGGAGCCGTTCTACGGCCCGCGATTTGGCAATCCATCGAGTACGCATCGATGGGGGCGGGACGCACGTGCCGCACTGGACGAGGCGCGCGAGCAACTGGCGCGCTGCCTGGGCGCAACGCCGGGCGAAGTCTTCTTCACCTCGGGCGGAACGGAGGGCGACAATCTCGCTATTCTCGGCGCGTATCACGCCCTGCGCGCCAGCGGGCGCACGGCCGTGGTCACCACGCCCATCGAGCACAAGGCCATTCTGGCGGCCGCGCACTACGCCGCGCACGAAGGGGCCACGGAGCGACTGCTGGCCGTCACGCACGATGGCGTCGTCGAACGTCCGTCGTTCGACACGCTCGTCCGGAGCGATGTCGCCGTCTGCTCGATCATGTGGGTCAACAATGAAATCGGGGTCGTGCAGGCGATCCCCGAGCTGGCGGAGGAGGCGAAGGCGCGCGGCGTGCTCTTTCACACCGATGCGGTCCAGGCCTTCGGCAAGATCGCCATCGATGCGCAGCGCCAGCCATTCGACATGCTCACGATGTCCGGGCACAAGATCGGTGCGCCCAAGGGCATCGGCGCGATCTTCATTCGGCGCGGCACGCCGTACGAGCCCCTGCTGCACGGCGGGTCGCAGAACTTCGGCGTGCGTCCCGGTACGGAAAACGTGGCGGCGGCCGTGGGACTGGCTCGCGCCGCCGAGCTCGCCGTGGCCGAGCGGGATGAGGAAATGCGCCGGCTGGGCGAGTTGCGCGACCGGCTCCAGGCGGAACTTGTTGCGCGCATCCCCGATGCCGTGGTGCATGGAGCCGGCGCACCGCGCGCACCGCACGTGCTCAACATCTCCGTGCCGGGCACCGACAGCGAGTCCATGCTCATGGCGCTCGATCTCGCCGGTATTGCCTGTTCTTCGGGCTCAGCCTGTCAGAGTGGAAGCGTGGATCCATCGCACGTGCTTGCAGCCATCGGCGTGCCGCGCGAGCTGGCCATCGCCGCCGTGCGCATGAGCCTCGGCTCGCTCACCACGCCGGAGGCGGTGGAACGCGTGGTCCAGGTGTTCCCCGCCCTCGTCGCCAAGTCGCGCCGGCTCGCCGCCGCGCTCGCGTGACCGTCATGCGGGAGCGCGTCGTGGTGGCCATGTCCGGCGGCGTGGATTCCTCGGTCGCCGCGGCCATGCTCGTGCGGCAGGGCTATGACGTCATTGGCGTCACGATGAAGCTCTTCTGCTATGGCGCAGACGTGGCCGAGCGTCCCTGCTGCTCGCTCGACTCCATCAACGATGCGCGTCGCGTGTGCGAATCGCTCGGCGTGCCGCACTTCGTCCTCAACCTGGAGAGCGCGTTCGGCCGCGACGTCGTGGAGAACTTCGTGAGCGAGTACGCCGCGGGGCGCACACCCATTCCGTGCGTGCGCTGCAACACGTTCACCAAGTTCCGTGACCTGCTGCACCGGGCGCACGCGCTTGACGCCCGCTGGATCGCCACGGGACACTATGCCCGGGTGATCAACGGCGAGCTGTGTCGGGGGCACGATCGCAACAAGGACCAGAGCTACTTCCTCTGGGGCATTGATCGCTCCGTGGTGCGGCAGATGCTGCTCCCTGTCGGCGAACACACCAAGGCCGAGACGCGGCACGTCGCGCACGAGCTCGGACTCGAGGTGGTTGCCGAGAAGGTGGAGAGCCAGGACATCTGCTTCGTGCCTGACGGCGACCATGCGAAGGTGATCGCCAGGCACCTCGGCGCGGACACGCCCGCGCTGGCGCGGGGCGCGTTCGTGGAGTCGAGCGGGCGCGTGGCAGGCATGCACTCTGGCTACGCGCGATTCACGATCGGTCAGCGCCGCGGACTGCCGGGCGGCTACGCGCATCCGATGTACGTCATCGCCATTCGACCGGATGCGCGCGAAGTGGTCATTGGACCGCGGGAAGAGCTGCTCGGCCGCGGCGTGATGGCGCGCGAGGTGAACTGGCTGGTCGACGCGCCACCCGGGGTCGGCGCGCACGTGCAGGTGCAGGTGCGGCATCGCGCCAGCGCGGCACCCGCGGAGATTGTCCGCCTCGACGACGACCACATCGAGCTCGCACTCGACGAGCCGGTGAGCGCCATCACGCCGGGGCAGTCGCTCGTGCTCTACGATGGCGATCGGGTGCTGGGTGGTGCGCTGATCGAAGCGTCACGGGCGGCGCGATCCGCGCTGCCAGTCCTCGCGGCGTAGCAACTCCGAGACAGAGAGGTCACATGGGCGACATTGGACCGGAAAAACTCCTGCTTCTGCTGCTGGTGGTGCTGCTGCTGTTCGGCGCGAAGCGGTTGCCGGAGATCGGACACTCGCTCGGCAAGGGCATTCGGGAATTCAAGCGCAGCGTCTCGGATCTCGGCAGCTCGGTGCGCGAAGAGATCCCGCCTGCTCCCGTTGCCCAGCGACCGGGCGACGCGCCCGCGCCGCCGGTGGGTCAGCCTGAGCGTCAGCCTGAAGAACGTCAGCCTGAGCGTGAACCCAAACGGCTCATGCCCTGAGCGCTCGCGAACTCCTCGCGCAGGATACCGTACACCTTCACATCTTCGAACTCGCCCCACTTGCAGACGTGCTGCCGCAGTGTGCCCTCATGCGACATGCCGATCTTCTGCATCACGCGGCCGCTCGCCGGATTCCTGCGGAAGTGCGTCGCGTGGACCCGCCGCAACCCGCAATCGCGGAAGCCGTAGTCCAGCAGCGCACGCGCCGCTTCCGTGCAGTAGCCCTGTCCCCAGAAGGGTAAGCCAATCCAGTAGCCGAGTTCCGCGCGCGAGTCGTCCGCGTCGATCTTCAATCCCATCGCGCCAACGACCGCGCTGTCGTCACGGCGCACGATGGCGAACACCACGGCGGCCCCCTTGTCGAACTGCTCGGCGTGCGTGCCGATCCACCCCTCAGCCATGTCCAGCGTGTAGGGGTGCGGCACGTGCAACGTCATCTCGGCAATGGCCCGGTCGCCCGCGAGATGCTGCACGGCAGGAGCATCCGCCGCCGCGAACGGTCGGAGCTGCAACCGCTCCGTGTCGAGCGTCGGCTGCTCGCTCATCGCGGTGCTCCTCCGCATGGGGCGGCGTGCGCCACAACCCGCATCAGTACTTGATGCCGCCCGCCGCGGCAAAATTGCGCATCATCTCCTCCTGCTCCGGCGTCAGCGACTCGGGCACCGTGATGCTCACTTCGACAATGAGATCGCCGGTTTCACTGCCGGTGGCCACGCCCTGACCGCGTACACGGAAGCGCTTGCCGGACGGCGTACCCGCTGGAATCCGGATGGCGATCTTCCTGCCGTTGATCGAGCGCACGCTCACTCTGGAGCCGAGCGTGGCCTGCGCGATGTTGAGCGGAACGTGCGCCACGAGGTCGTTGCCCTCGCGCGAGAAGAAGCGATCGGGCTGCACCTGAAAGGTGATGATCAGATCGCCGGGCGGTCCTCCACTGGCGCCCTTGCCCCCCTGACCGGACAGGCGCACTCGCGTGCCGGTATCAGTTCCCGGCGCCACGGTAATGTTCACCGTGCGATGCACCCGCGTCTCACCACTGCCCTGACAGGTCGGACAGCGCTCGCTGGGTACCTGCCCGCGCCCGAGACACACGGGACACGGGCGGTTCACGGCGAATCCACCCTGCCCGAACGAGATCATTCCACGTCCACCGCATTCCGTGCACGTCGAAAACTTCGCGCCCGGCGCCGCACCGGTTCCCTTGCACGTGGGGCATTCCTCATTGACCTCGAGTTCAATGGGGATCTTTCCACCGAGCACCGCCACTCGAAACGGAATGGCGAGCGTGGACTCCACGGCCTGTCCGCGCTCGGGGCCATGCGCACGCGCACCAGCCTGGCGCCCACCGCCGAACATGGACGAGAAAAGGTCGCCCAGGCCCCCGAGTCCCCCAATGTCGAAGTCCTCGAAACGGACATTCGGACCACCAGCGGCACCACCGGCGGCCCCGCCGGCGCGGCTCCCTGCACCGGGACGAGCTCCGCCCGGACGCGCGCCGCCGAACCCGCCGAAACCATCGAAGGCGCCCAGCCGCCGCATCTCGTCGTACTGCTTCCGTTTGTCCGCGTCACCAAGCACCGTGTACGCTTCGGAAATTTCCTTGAAGCGCTCGGACGCCTTCGCGTCGCCCTGATTCGCGTCGGGATGATATCGCTTGGCCAGTTTGCGGTACTGCTTCTTGATCTCGTCCGGACTCGCAGACGCCGACACTCCGAGCACGGCGTAGAAATCCTTGTTCTGCGCCATAGGTCGTTACGCGCTCCTCAGTCGGTCCATTGCTTCACGACGACGCGGGCGGGGCGCAGCAGTTGTCCCTGAAAGCGGTACCCGGGTTGATAGACCTGCGACACGACATGGTCATCTTCCGGCGACAGTGCCGGCTCGGTTGCCACTGCCTCCTGCAGCGCGGGATCGAACGGCTCATCCACCGGCGAGATCACCTCGAGTCCGATCGCGCCGAACACGTCCATCAGCTTTTTTCTGATCGCGTCCACACCGGAAACCACGGCATTCGCATCCGGCACCGGACCCTGACCGGCGGTGACGCGACCGAGATCGTCCAGCGGGTCGAGCAGTTTCCTGAGCAGCTCGGCCTGCGCGCGCGCGCCGGCTTCTTGCCGCTCGCGCATCGTGCGCTTGCGATAGTTGTCGAATTCTGCGGCGAGCCGAAGATAGCGATCCTTCTGTTCGTCGATCTGACGCTGGGCATCGCCCGCGGCATCCGCCGCGCGCTGCTGCTCCAGCTCCGCCGGCGCGGCTTGAGCCTGAGCCACGTCGTTGTTCGTCACGTCACCGGCGGGAACCGGCAGATCCTCGCCGTGACGTCCGCGAGAGTCCTGTGGCACGATGGGCTTCCCTGTTCTGGTTGAAGAGCGTGCGCCGACGAATGTGGCGGCGCACGCTCGTGATAGTCCCGTGATGTAATCTCAGTACCCGGAGAGGCACGTGCAACCGGCGTGCCCGGGTACGCTGCCGAAGCGGCAGATCCGGACACCTATCCTGCGGTTCGCCGCACGAGATCCAGCGCCGCCTGCGCCGCGCGCTGCCTGATCTCCGTCCGGTCGCCCAGATACGTGCGTCCCCAGACGTGCGTGACACCCTTCACGACGACGGCAATCCAGACTGTCCCCACCGGCTTCTCCGGCGTGCCACCGTCCGGACCCGCGATGCCGGTGATGGCGATGCCGACATCGGCATCCACCGCCTCGCATGCACCCCGCGCCATGAGCGTCGCCACCGGTTCGCTGACCGCGCCCGATGCGTGCATCACGGCGCTGGAGACACCCAGCAGGCGGGTCTTCACCGAGTTGTCATAGGCCACCACACCGCCCACGAAGACATCGCTGGCCCCTGGAATCGCCGTGAGCCGAGCGCCCAGCAGCCCTCCGGTGCAGCTCTCGGCCGTCGCGATGCGGAGCGACCGCGTGCGGCACAGCTCGAGCACCACCGCGGCCAGATCGGCGCCGTCCTGCCCATACACGTAGCGCGACGCTCGCGCACGAACCGCCGCGGTCGCCGTCGCGAGCGCGCGCTCCGCGTCATCGGGTGACCGATCGCGCGCCGTGAGCCGCAGATCCACCCCTTCCCACCCGGGCAGATATGCCAGTGGGAGACCATTCACGGTGGCGCCGCCCAGGTCGCCCAGATATTCGGCGAGCGCCGACTCGCCGATGCCCGTGGTGCGGATGGTGCGCGATCGGACGACCGTACGTGCCCGGCCTGCACGCTCGACGAGCATGGGGAGAATCGTTTCGCGGATCATGGCGCGCATTTCGGACGGCACGCCGGGCAGCATCGCGACCCACCGTCCCCGATCGTCTTCCAGCCAGAGTCCCGGCGCTGTGCCATGGTGATTCGCGAGCACGCGCGCGCCCTCGGGAACCATGGCCTGCACGACGTTGCTTGCGGGCATCGGGCGCTGAATGCCAAAGGCGCGAAAGCGCGCCTCGATGGCCGCGAGCACGCTGTCGTCGCGCTGCAGCGCCCGGCCGAACAGCGCGCCAATCGCGGGGCGCGTCCGGTCGTCCGCCGTAGGTCCCAGGCCGCCCGTGGTGAGCACGGCACCCGTCCGCTCGAGGGCGTCGCGCACCGCATCCGCAATCGCCGGTGCGTCATCGCCGACCGTGCTGCGGCGCACCACGTCCACGCCGATTTCCGCGAGCGTGCGTGCAATGAAGGCGGCGTTCGTGTCCACCGTGTATCCCAGCAGCAGCTCGTCGCCAACGGTAATGACCTCGAGCTGCATCAGGACGTGACCAGCACGCGACGATACCGCCTGACGTACAGCCAGAACGAATAGAGCGTGAGCAGGACTGCCACGTACATGGTGATGACGCCGACCAGTCCGTTGAACCACGCGAAGCCCTGCCACCACGGGCCGCCCCATGCGTGAAAGAACGCCGCCTCCCGGGCCGCGAACCAGAAGTAGGCGGCGCCAACCCAGGTGGACTGAAATCCCAGCTTCCACTTGGCCGGCCCGATGGCCGCGATGATGGTGCCGCGCGCGGCGGCGACCTGGCGGAAGATGGTCATGAACAGCTCGCGCCCGAGGACCACGATCAGCACCCAGAGCGGCAAGCCCATCATCCCGAAGGGCGTGTCGAACTGCATCGAGATGGGCGTGCCGTGACCGGCCTGCAGCAGGTAGATCGGGACGAGCGTCGCCACGAGCAGGAGTTTGTCCGCCAGCGGATCGAGCAGCTTGCCCAGGTCGGTGACGAGGTTGCGCGTGCGCGCCAGCACGCCGTCGTAGTAATCCGTGATGGCGGCGGCGAGGAACAGCACGAAGCCAGCCAGCTTGAGCTGCCAGGTGGGTGCAAAGGGGAGCAGCGCGATGAGGGGCGCCGCGACAATCCGCCCGAGCGAAAGGGCGTTGGGGAGGTTCACCGCGCCCGCCGGATCCTATGCCAGTGTTCGCAGCACGAGCTTGCTCACTGCCTTGAGCGTGTCGAACACGCCGTCTCCCGTCACCGCGACTGCCTCGAACCAGGGGGCACGCTCCACCCACTCGCCGGTGGGGATCCGCGAGACGAGATTCTCCCCCGCATGATACGGGTCCGGCGCAACGCGATGCTTCGTGGTATCGCGCACTTCCCATCCGGGATTGAGCAGGGCCTGCAGCTCGCTCACCGGCGCCGCGTTGGGCAGATCGCGCTTGTTGTACTGCATCACGAACGGAATCGCGGTCACGTCGTACCCGTACTCCTGCATGTTGTCATACAGATTCTGCATCGCTTCCTGATTGGCTTCCAGGCGATCCATCTGCGAGTCGGCCACGAACACCACACCGTCCACGTTCTTGAGGATAAGCTTGCGACTGGCGTTGTAATACACCTGTCCCGGCACGGTGTACAGATGGAAGCGCGTCTTGAAGCCGCGGATGGTCCCGAGGTCCACCGGCAGGAAATCAAAGAACAGCGTCCGCTCCGTCTCGGTGGCGAGGGAGATCAGCTTGCCGCGGGTGTTCGGCTGCACGCGTCCGTAGACGTGCTCGAGATTCGTCGTCTTGCCGCCCAGCCCGGGGCCGTAGTACACGATCTTGCAGTTGATCTCGCGCGACGCGTAGTTGATCATCGACATGATCGACTCGCTCGCTTACTGGAACAACTGGTCAATCTCATCCTCGGCGCCGGCCAGGACGCCGGGCGCGGCTGACGGCTCGCGTTCGCGCTGAAACATGCCGGTGAACAATCGGTTGAGCTCCTCCACAGTCGGTTTCACCTTGAGGCGCACCAGTCCCAGCGTGGTGCGCGTGTCGAACAGCACGACGAGGATGATGCGGCGCGCCACGTCGGCCAGATACATCGACTCCTGTTCGCCTTGATGGAACAGCGAGCTGAATTCCGTTTCACCAATGAGTCGCGCCAGTTGGTCGTTGGCGCTGAAGTCCGCGGCGGTGAGGGTCGCGAATGCCACCGGGTCGAAGTGCGGCTGCTCGCCGAGCGTGGCCACGAGCTGCCCCGACCGATCCACGAGCAACGCCGACCGCGCGTGCGACTCGAACAGAAAGTGCTGAAGCGACTGGACGATTGCACCGTAATCATCCTGCGTGAACGACCAACTCGCGGCGCCAACGGGCATGTGCGTGTCTATTCGAGGGATTGCTCCATGCGGCGCAATACGGCCTTGCCGCGCCGCCGGAGCCCGGGATGGCGCTCCCATGCAACGTAGTCGCGAAGCAGGCGGACGTTTCGAACGCTGTCCTGGCTACGCAGGTAGCCCAGGGCCGCCATCCGCCGCCACGGACGATCGCTGAACAGGTCACGCCGGGAGCGCTGTGTCTGCTGAGTCCAGACGATCAACCCCAGCGCAAAGCCACCAGCCAGCCCGGCCGTCAGCGCCGCCACATGCCTCGATCGCGGCATCACATCTCCCTCCGGGCACTGATCGCCTGGGCGATCGTGACCCCGTCCGCGTACTCCAGGTCGCCACCCACGGGAAGCCCGCGCGCGATGCGTGTCACGCGCGGACCCTTCCCGACCAGTTGCCGCTGCACGTAGAGCGCGGTCGCTTCTCCCTCCAGGCTGGGATTCGTCGCGAGAATCACTTCGCGAACATCCCCGGCCACCACCCGCTCCACGAGCGGCTCGATCGCGAGATCATCGGGCCCGACACCATCCAGCGGCGAAAGCCGTCCGCCGAGTACATGATACAGACCGTGAAACTCGCCGGCGCGTTCGACCGCGCCGATGTCCGACGCCTCCTCCACGACACACAGGATCGACCGGTCACGGCGCGGATCGCGACAGAACACGCAGGGGTCCTCCTCTGTGAGATTGCCGCACACCGAACAGCGCCGCACGCGCGTGACCAGCCCTTCGAGCGCCGCCGCCAGCCGCCGGCTCTGATCCGGTGACTGTTTGAGCAGGTGGAAGGTCAGTCGCGTCGCGGTTTTCCGGCCAATCCCCGGAAGCCTGGCCAGCTCCGCGGCGAGGTCGTCAATCGCGGACACGGCCGTCTCAGAAGGGAAGCTTGAAGGGAAGCGAGAGTCCACCGGTCAGCTTCTGCATTTCCTCCTGCGCCAGCTCCGCCGCCTTCTTCTGCGCCTCACCCACCGCCACGAGTACCAGATCCTCCAGCATTTCCACGTCCGTTGGATTCACCACTGTGGGATCGATCTTCACCGTGCGCACCTGTCCCTTTCCATCGGCGGTCACCGTCACCATCCCTCCACCGCTGGTGGCCGTCACGGTGCGAGCCTCGAGCTCCTGCTGCATTTGCTGGAGCTTGCCCTGCATCTGCTGGGCCTGCTGCAGCATCTTCATGAAATCAGCCATCGCGGCGTATCGGCGTTCGGGTGGGCAGTGAACGTGCAAGCTATCGGGCTGCGCAGTCCGACCGCAAGCACGCCATTCAGTCGAGCAATTCCAGGTCCAGCGCATCCACCGCGATGTCGAGCGACGGGTCGCGCTTGCGCAGCATCGCCAGGCGCTCGCTGCGCACACTCTCCTCCGTGACGCGGCGCGGCGCCTGATCGGCAGCGGGAGACGGCGCGACGCGAACGTGCAGTCGTGTGGCCCCGATGAACAGCGCGTTCACGGCCGCGAGCGCATCGGCCGCACCGCTGGTGATGGGCTGCTCGTACGCCCCGTCGGCGGCCTCCAGCTCCACGGTGATTTCGCCGCGACCGGAAACGGCTACCGGGAGCGCCCGGTGCAGCGCGGCCGCCAGTACGGCACGCCCCTCGGCGCGCACGTGTGACACGACTTCTCCCCAGCGCTCGGCGAGCACGTTGACGGACAGGGCATCAGGCGCTCTTTGCGCGGGTGGCGCTGCAGGCGGTGGATCGAGTGGCGCAGAACGCCTCGGCGCCGCACCCGTGGCCGAATCACGGACTACCGG
>JBOHTE010000464.1:0-4559 GCA_050733555.1 Gemmatimonadaceae bacterium
CATTCCCCATTCCCGATTGCCCATTCCCGTCAGCACTGCAATCGACCCTGACCCAATTGATGCCTGACCCCATTGATCCCCGGTTACGGAGCCACGCTCGCCGCGGTCAGCGTGAACGCGCTCGTCGTCACCTCACCGGATGATACCGTGCCCGTGGCCGGCACCGTGGGGTTGGTCGTGAAGCTCACACCCGTGGGCGCGGTGAAGTTCACGCTGTAGCTCCCCGGCGCGAGAAACTGGAACTGCGCCTGGAACACACCGTTGCCGGCATCCGTCAGTGGCAGCGTTTTGGTGCTGTTGTCGCTTGCCGTGATGACGGCCGAGAACTGGTTCAGCGTGAGCGGTGCACTATTGAGCATGGGCATCGTGAGCGACGCGTCCTGCGTCATCTGCACGGTGAGCCCACCCGAGAACTGAATGTCGGTAGCCTTCACGACCGGGTGCATCGCCCACTGGCCCGAGGCACCCGCAATCTGCCCGAAGCTCTGCGCCACGTTGAAGTCCACCAGCAGGACCTTCTCACTCGACCCGATCGTCACGTTGCCATCGGGCAAATCCACCTTCAATCCGCTCTCACCGAAGCTCGGCATTTGCAGCGCGCCCGCCACGACCGCACCGGAGGGCAGCCCCGCGTAGTCGGACGACGACGCGTAGATGCTCGTGCTGCCGTCGGCGTTCTCCACTTCGATGTACGCACCGGTAATCACGAAGCGGAGTTGCGCGTATGTACCCGCGGGCACGACGGCGTCCGTCACGAGTTGCGCCGTGGAATTGGCGAGCGACAGCAGATCGGTCGTCACCGGTGTGTTCATGAGCACCGTCTTGCCGCCCGAGCCCTGCAGGTCAATTTCAGAAATGGTGACCACCGCCGCCTTCACATCGCCCGGGGCATCGGTGAGCAGCAGCGAGATCTTGCCGGTCGCGCTCGACGTGGAATCCGAACCGCACGCGGCAAGTGCGCCAAGGAGCATCGTGGCTGCGACCACCGTGGCCGCGCATCGCAGAGTACGCATGGAAGATCTGAGCATGTGCCTCCTCCTGGAGGTGATGACGAGAACGCTGTTGTTCGAAGTAGTTCGGGACCGCGAAATGCGACTACCGATCTGGCCTCATGGTTTGCCGGGATGACCGGGCGGCCCCGTCGGCGTCGTCGCCGGTCGGTGACCTACCGGGTTGGCCGGCACGCCCGGCGGCGGCCCGCCATGCGCCGAGGCGCCCGCTGGCGATTCGCCGGACGGCCGGTGTGACATGCCAATCGCACGACCGGCCGCTCCGGGATTCCCGTTGCGCGCATTTTCCGCCTGCTGCGGCAACGACTCGAGATCCGCGTCGCTGGCTCGTGCGGCGAGACGCTGCTGCACGCGCTGCAATGCCTGATCGGAGGGAAGTCCACGTGCCGTGAGACTGCCCAGCACGTAGAGCGGAACGACGAGCGATCGGCCGGATGGAGCACTCTTCGCCAGCGTGCTCACGTCGGAACCAGTGACCCCTTCGCGCAGCGCTTCCGCGGCCGCTTCCACCTCGTCACCGCTCGCACCGTGTGCCCGAGCAGAATCCAGGAGCGCCCGCCCCGTCGCCTGCCGATCGGCCTGCTCGCCCACCGCGCGGACAATGTCGCCCGACGGAACGCCACGCGCAGCAAACTTCAATGCGCGCTGCGCCAGAGCGATGCCGGGCAAACCTTTCGCGGTCGCCTGCTGAACTATGCTCAGCACGCGGCTCGCATCGGCGGCCGGCAGCACTTCGCGCAGGCGCACGGTGGGATCCTGCGTTTCCGCGGTGCTGGTTCCCTGCGCCGCAAGCGTCGCCGCGCACAGAAGCCCCAGCAATCCGATCACGACACGATGTCTCATGGTTTCTGTCCCCTCTCTGAGGGCCCCGCAGCGAGCTCCGCCGGTTGGGCCGCACGTGCTGTCCGAATGAAAGACTCCAGCCATCGTCTCGGCCGTCACATTGAAATCGGTTCACCCGCTGTGCTACAAAAGCTTCCATGCTTCATGGAGCATCGAGCATGCCTGCGGCTCCACCAAATTCGTCCATCACGGGCACCAGCCCGGGAGGCACGGACCACGGACCGCCATCCAGCCGGATCGCCAACTGATGCGCGCCAGAAGGAGCGGCAACGCGTGCTTCCCACCAGCCATCCCCCACAGCCGTGAGCGCGAGTGATGACCAGTTGGTGAGGTCACCCTGCATGACCACCGTGCGCACGCCCGGAGCGAGCAGGCGGATCACCAGCATGCTGTCCGATCGCGTGACGGTCAGCTGGCGCGCGTTGACTGCGGGCGACAGCGGCGCGGAACGGTCATCCTCGTGCACCACGGTCGCACGCCCGCCGGGCGAGGATGTCGAGAACCCCGGCACGGATAACGCGCTGAACCGAACCGCGAGTGACAGGAAGCGCCCATTGGGCAGGGCCTGCATGAGATCCGCGGCGTAGCTGCCGCCGCTGGCGGCGATGCCAACGTGCGGCGCCACCCACAGCACGACGCCAAGCGATCCCCATGCCGTGTGTCCGCTGGAATGCACGAGCCCGCGACCATTGCGCGCCCCGAACGTTCCTTCGAGCAGCGCGCGCCCATGACTCCAGCGCGCATTCAATCCGAAATCGGTGTACCGAAGCGAATCCCCCACCGCGGATGGAGTCGCCGTTGCCGCGACCAGTACGGAGCCGGCGCTCAGCCACGCGCCCGCATCTCCAAGTCGCACCGAGTGCCAGGCGAGCCCATCCCAGGCGCGTGCCGCGCCCGCGCCGCCCCAGAGTCCCCAATGGTTTCGCTCGAAATACAGCCGGGCCACGCCCTGAAACTGCCCTGTGCGATCACCATCCTGATGTGCCGATCCGCCGGCGGCGCCAGTCAGCTCACCGCCCAGGCCCGCGGCAAAGGGCGTGCGCACACCGGCATCCACACTGCCCTGCCCTGTCCAGGCGTTCGTCCCAAGCTCCGCGATCGTGCCCGCCCCATTGAGCTGGAAATGATCCGTCTGTAGCGCCAGGGCGGGACTGAGCGCAACGGCGCTCGTGCTGAGCGAGTCCGAGTAGCGCAGCAGACTCGCGCCCGCATCCAGCGTCGCGGTCAGTTGCTGCGCCTGCGAGCGCGTGCTGATTCCGGCGAGCAGTGGCAGCAGACTGGCGAGCACGATTGCGGGCCGGTACTCGCCACCGACATGCACGCGACGCGCGGGGTGTAGCACAACGCCGAGCCAGCGCCGCACACAATGAATCATGCCGGGAGTGCCGCTGCGCCGTGTTACGAGCTGGCGCCGCTGCCGACGGTCACCACCGATGTGGTGGTGCCGAAATCATCGGTGACGGTGGTACCGGCGGCGGGATCGGCCACCCACCGCGTACCGTTTATGACGAAGGCATACTGGTGCACGCCCCGTGTCATGGGCACGGACACTGTCCAGATTCCATCCGAGCCAGTGTGCCGCAGCAGCGTCGCCGTACGCTCCCAGTTGTTGAAGTCGCCCACCAGCGCGACGCTCGCTGCGCCGGGCGCGATGAAAACGAAGCGCACGATGTGCACCGTGTCCGTGCGCACCGGTGCCAGTGCCGTTGCGGTTTGTACCGGGTGCGCTGTGGAGGACACAGCGGCGCCCGCGGCACCCGGCGCGCGGAGTGCGACCGCGCCAACGACGGCGATCGCTGCCAGCCCCGCCGCCAGCGCCAGTCCGACGATCGGCGAGACAGAGAGCTGCACGGTCACGCGCTTCCGCCACCATGACGTGGTCGCATGGGCCTCATGATGCGCGCGCCGGGCCGCCCTGGAGTCCGCACGTACGGCCGCATCGAGGCGATCCATGAAGTCCGCGGCGAGCGGCGCCTCCGCGCGCAACGGCTTTGCGATCCGCTCGATGAATGCACTGTCGTCGTTCTCTTCGAACATGTCGCCCTCCCGGGCAATGTCACGCCCACGATCACTCATGCCGTGCGTCCCCCAGAAGTTCGTACGCCCTCCAGCAGTTCGCGCAGCCGTGCACAGGCGCGCTTCACTCGCATCTTGAGCGCCGAGATGCCAACGCCCGTGAGCGCCGACATTTCCTCATAGCTCAGATCCTCCACGTGCTTCAACAGAAACGCCTCCCGCAGACTCGCGTCCAGCTGGTCGAGCGCGTGCTGGATCTCGGCGAGCGTTGCCGCCTCTTCCTGCGCGGGCGCCGCCATCAGCCCCGTGAGCACCACTTCATCGCGGACGAGACGCCGCTCGCGTCGCGTGCGGCGCGCGGCGAACGTACGACACTCGTTCAGCACGATGCGCATGAGCCATGCGGCGAAGCGTTCGCGGTCACGGCAGCGCCCCAGTGCCCGGTACGCCCGGAGAAATGCCGACTGCAGCGCCTCGTCGGCGTCGTCGGGGCTGCCCAGCATGCGCGTGGCGTATCGCGTGCAACGCGCGCTGTGACGACTCACGAGAATCGTGTAGTCGTCCACGTGCCCGTCGAGCACGGAGGCAATCAGCGTGCTGTCCGTACGCAGGTCCACGACGGATAGACTCTCGGATATGGCGTGGGCGTCACATGTGCGGAGAAGCGGCGGGCGGGCACGGGCCCGCCCC
>JBOHTE010000465.1:0-4059 GCA_050733555.1 Gemmatimonadaceae bacterium
CCGCTCACGGTGTCCGTGATCCACCCGAGCGTACGGCGCGGCACGCGCACGAAGCCATCGCCGTGCGTGATGCCCCAGTTCGCGGCGGCCAGCGCGCGAATGGAATCGACACTCCCCTGCTCTTCCGCGATCCGGAGGTGCACGAGGTCCACCTCGGCATCATCTGCCGGTACGAGCCGGGAGAGATCGATGAGGAGGTCCAGCGCATATTGTTCAGCAGGCGCGAGTGCGGCGCGATCGGGCTGGACGATCATGCCGGCACCATCACGGGCATGACGTGTCGTGGTGCGTCGGCACTTGACGCAATTCGTGAAGGCACGGTAACGTTGCCGCGCCCGCCACTGACTTCCCCAATGAGAGACGCATGAGCCAATCGCTGGTTCCGAAGTCGCGCATACCATGGCGTCACTTCGTGCTGTTCGGCTGGATGCCGAGTCCGCTCAAACGTTGGGCGTATCGCACGTTTCTTGGCTACCGGATCGGGCGCGGCGTCACGTTCGCGCCGGGCGCCGTGGTCGTGGGCGAGCACGTCGAGCTGGGCGACCACGTGGAGATCGGACTGCTCGCGGTCGTGCAGGGAAAGTCGATCAGGATCGGCCGGCATTCCAGTGTGGGCACATTCAGCTACGTGTCGTGCGAAACCATCGAGATCGGTGAGGATGCGCGCATCCGCGAGCAGGTCTACGTCGGTGGTCCGCAACTGCCCGAGTCGCGATTCACGTTGGGCAGTCGCACCATCGTGCTGCAAATGGCGTTCATCAATCCCACGAAGCCGGTCACGATTGGCGATGACACCGGCATCGGCGGCCACTGTCTGATCTTTACGCACGGTGCCTGGCTGAACGTGCTGGACGGCTATCCGGTCACGTACGAGCCGGTGACGCTGGGCAGGAGTGTCTGGTTGCCGTGGCGCGTGTTCATCATGCCCGGCAGCACGATTGGCGATGGCTCCGTGATCGGCGCGAATTCGCTCGTGTCGGGCGCGATCCCGCCGAACAGTCTGGCCGTGGGTTCGCCGGCGAAAGTCATTCGGCGTGCGCCGGAGTTCCCGCTCACCATCGGCCCGGAACGCCGCGGCGAGTTGATTGGCGAGATGATGGGTGAGTTCGACCGGTATGTCGCGCATGCGGGCGTCGTGATCTCCGAGCGCGATCCGTTTCGTCTGTACACGAGGGAGCACGCCGTCTATCGCCTGCTCTGGGTGCACGAGAGTACTGAACTGCCGGACGCGGCGCTCGCTGCCGGGGATACGGTGTTCACCGACACCGCGCTGTCCGAACGGGCGATCGCGTCGCTGCGTTCGCGCGGCGTGCACTGGCTGGATCTGCGCGGGCGGTCGCGCAGCCGGCAGGGGTCGGCACTGACGGAGGAGCTCGCGCAATTTCTCGGGCGCTACGGGATCCGCCTGGCGCGCGACGGCTGACGCTCCGCGGCCGAACTCGGCGCCGCATCCGGTACCGGCGCGCGGCGCCGCGCGAGCAGCAGGAGTCCGGGAGCGACCTCGAGCACGGTGAGCCAGAGTCGTGATGTCACGGCGAGCACGGTGGCATCGCTCGCCGAGAACAGCCCGAGGCGGGTGAGGCTTCCCGCCAGGACGAGCTCGCGGACGACGAGTCCACCGGGCGCGAACAGCGCCAGAAAGCCAATCAGATACGATCCGGTAAATGCCGCCACGTAGGCGCTGATCGGGCCCGGCGCGGTGCCCAGCATGCCCTTGGCAAAGAGGCGGAACGCCACGCCGTAGAGACACCATTGCACGGCGCCGCCAAATGCGGTGAGCCACACGGCTCGACCGGAGAGTCGCTCCAGCGCCAACGTTCGGCCGGTGACGCGAGTGTAGAGCGTCGCCACACGCGGCAGCAGGAGCGGCATGACAGCGAGACCGGCGGACAGGACCACCAGGAGGATAATGGCGGCGCGAGGCAGGGCGAGCGTCCGGGCGCCCACGATGAACAGCACGGCGAATCCCGCGAGCGTGTTGATCAAGACGTTGACCAGCGCGACAGCCGTGGACGTGGCGACGGGGACGCCGAACGTCTGGAGCATGACTCCCATGGCGCCGAGCTGCCAGACCTTTCCCGGTACGTAGCGCCCAAGACTGGACACGAACCACACGCGTGCGGCGGCGCCGAACGGTACCGAATGGCCGCTCGCCCGCAGGAGAATGCGCCAGAGCTCGATGAGCAGCAGATACGACGCGACGATCAGGAGCGCCGCCGCGATCACGAGAGCCCACTGAATGTGCAGATGCGCGACGACCCGGGCGACGTCGTGCCACTGTCGTCCGAGGGCGCGGCCGGCAAACCAGAGCACCGCCGCCACGGCGATGACCTGGGCGGCGATGCGGGTGATACGCATCGCAGGGGACGAGGTCAGGGCTCGCGTGCGTCGCCCCGAGCGGCGCGCGCCTCCGAGAGTTGCCGGCGGACTTCACGCAGCTCGGCGCGCTGGCCGGCGATCATCTCGCCGAGCAATCCGCCCACGAACAACACACTGCCCACGATCACGCAGGTTTCGACGAGGTTCAGCAGTGGCCGGAAACCAACGCCGGCGAAAATGCGAATGGCGAGCGCGACGATGCCCGTGAGTACGCCCAGCGCGAAGAGCACGGCACCCATCATGCCGAAGAGCAGCAGCGGCTTCTGTGCGAAGCGCAGCTCGAACCAGACCGAGAGCATGTCGAGCGTGCCCACCGGAATGCGTCCGATGCCGAACTTGGACTTGCCGGCGTGACGCGGGTACAGCGGCACCGGGATCTCCGTCACCGAATATCCGGCCGCCGCCGCGACGACGATCATGTACCGGTGCCAGTCGGGACGCATGGGAAGCACGTCCATCACTTCCCGGCGGTATGCCTTCACCGAGTTCAGGTCACGCACTGGCACGTCGAACAGCGCCCGGCTCAGGCGATTGTAGATGCGCGAGACGAAGGCCTTCTCGTACACGCCTTCCTTGCGTCCGGTGACCATGTCGCTCTCACCCGCGAGGATGGGCGCCACGAGCCGGGGGATGTCGTTGGGGCGATACTGGAGATCGGCGGGGTAGAACACGAGCACGGCACCGCGGGCGTGCAGAAACCCGGTGCGAAGCGCGTCCGCGATGCCGCGCGGCGACCGGTGCCGGGCGATACGCAGAAACGGGTATTGCGGCTGCAGCCGTTGCAGCAACTCCCAGCTCTCGTCGCGTGATCCATCATCCACCACGATCACTTCGTAGCGCTCCGGCACGGCGGCAAAGGCCTCACTCGCCTGTTGCATGAACAACGGCAGATTCTCGGCCTCATCGCGCGCGGGCACCAGCACGGACACGTCGATGGCACCCGGTGCCATGGAACGCGCGATCAGATCCGGCGCGGCTGCCTGGCGGCGAGCGATTCCCGGCGCCGGAGCGCTCATACGCGCTTGCGCATTCGCGCCGAGAGCACACCGAGTTGATCGCGGTACTTGGCGACCGTGCGCCGCGCGATCTGCACGCCGCCCTGCTTGAGAATGTTGACGATGGCCTGATCCGTGAGCGGCCGGCGGGGATCCTCCTCGGCGACGAGCTTCTCGATTTGCGCCTTGATGCCGCGCGCGGACACGTCCTCGCCACCCGTGGTCGAGAGGCCGGACGAGAAGAAGAACTTGAGCGGCAGCACGCCGCGCGGCGTCTGCACGTACTTCTCGTTCGTCACGCGGCTCACCGTGGACTCGTGCATGTTGATCACTTCGGCGACTTCGCGCAGCGTGAGCGGCTTGAGGTGCTGGACGCCCTTCTCGAAGAAGTCGCGCTGCCGGTCGACGATGTAGTTCATGACCTTGAGCATCGTCTGACGCCGCTGCTCGATCGCCTGGATCATCCAGTTGGCGGAATTCAGTTTGTTCGAGATGAACTCCTTGTTCTCGCCCTCGAACTTCTTCTTGTCGCGCGCGATCTCTTGATAGGCGCGGCTCAACTTCAGGCGCGGCAAATTCGCATCGTTCAAGAAGACGTGATACCGGCCGTCGATCTTCTCGACGATGAGATCCGGAATGATGTAGTTGTCGCTCGCGTCCGAGTAGACGAGGCCGGGCTTGGGAT
>JBOHTE010000466.1:0-1212 GCA_050733555.1 Gemmatimonadaceae bacterium
ACGCCATACCGCGCGCCTCGACCGCAGCGAGTCCCTGTTCCCACCGACGCACGCGTGATCGCCAAGCGCGGCGCTGTTCCACCGCTCCCCATCCGCGGGGAGATCGCAGCCGATGCACAGCAGATCTTCTTCGACCACAGAGGACCTGCCGGCGATGACTGTGCTCCCCACCACCGACAACGCAACGCGCCAGGCCACTGCGGGTACCGCCACCACGCTCACCCTGTCGGGCGCGAAGTGGCAGAACGACGATTTGCATTGATCATGGCCGACGGCACCATTGGTTCTCTCTGCCGTATGCAGACAATGTCGTTCGCCACGGCTTCGTCACCCGACTCCGCGATCGGGCCCCACACACCGCACGGAAATACCCGGCTCTGGTCCCTAGCCCAGCGCACCTCGAAGCCACGATCCCTGAAGAAGCCCAGGAGTTCCGTCGGACTGCTTCCCGCATCCTTAAGCGCCCAGCTTGAACACTCCACTAGCGCAGTCATGTCGCGTGAACGCGCGATCGTCTCCGTAAGACCGGCAAGCGCGTGGACTTCCCATCCCTCTACGTCGAGGACCATTACGTTGACGTGCTCGACGCCGAGCGAACGCAGCCACTCGTCCCCTCGCTCGAGTCTGGCGCGAACCACCCCGTCAGCGTGATGCGGTGCTGCAAACGACGACTGACCCATCATGCCAGAGTGGTACAAATCCATCTGGCCCGCCGCATCCGAGAGTCCGCCTTCGAGGACGTGAATTGGCGCGTCACGCCGCTCGTTCGCCAAAGCAAGGTTGTGCCGTCCCCAGGCTAGCGCGGTTGGATCCGGCTCGGCGCTGAGTACGAGGCCGGATGGGCCGGCGAGCCGGCGGGCTATGCCGGCGACATACCCGACCTGCAGTCCCGCACACAGCACCGTGCTACCCGGCCGCACTGTGTTCACCAGAAACGAGACAACGTGCGGCTGGTACGCTCCGAGCCAGATTTCCAGTTGAAACGGATCACTGGGATCGATGGCGAGCTGAATGCCGAGCTGGGAAGGTGGCACTCGGGCGATGAACTTCTTGCGCAGACGACCCGCAAGCGCGCGAGCGATCCGACCTCGACCTCGGGGTAACGCGCTCACGCAGCGCTGCAGTGCGAGGTGTGCGAGCCCGGCCGAAAACCACGGGGTCAACGCCTCAACGGAAGGGTGCGCATGCGCGGGTTTCGGCTCACTCTTCGGC
>JBOHTE010000467.1:0-9930 GCA_050733555.1 Gemmatimonadaceae bacterium
CCCCCTACCCCTCCCGACCGACCAGCACCCGCACCAGCGCCACGATCCGCTCGACCTGTTCTTCCTGGGCCAGATACGTCGTGTCAATCAACACGGCGTCCCGGGCCTGCACGGTTTGCGTCGCGTCGCGCGCGTCGCGCTGGACCAGACGCTCGGTCTCCGCGGCAATCTCGGCGTCGCTCGGTGTCCGCGACAGTCGCTGCAGCAGCCTCCGGCGGGCGCGCTCCCAGGGGTCGGCCACGAGAAACACCTTCAGATCCGCCTCGGGGAAAACCACGGTGCCAATATCCCGCCCATCCACAATGACGCTATACTTCCGGGCCGCCGCCCGGACGAGCTCGTTGACCCATTCGCGCACCCGGGGCATCTGGGCCACGCGGGAGACGTGCTGGGTAACGGTCGGACTCCGCACGAGCTCCCCCAGTTCACCAGCCGCGGATGCGGGTACCATCGAGGCATCCGTCTCTCGCAGCACCACACCGCGCACCGCGTCGAGAATCTCTCCTTCAGTCCACGAGCCGGGATCGGGGAGCATTTGCAGCGCGAGCGCGGTGGCCGCCCGGTACAGTGCGCCCGAGTCCACGTGGCGAAAGCCGAGCTGCTGCGCTACCCACTGTGCGGTGGAGGACTTGCCCGACGCCGCCGGCCCGTCCACCGCGACAATGATCGGCGTTCCGGGACGCCGTGGCCGTGGCACGTACGGCGGGGTCTGCTGTCGCGCCATCAGCTGCCGCGCAGAGCGGCGCCGCCGCTCGTGGTGACGCGCGCGAGATCGTTCCAGAACCCCGGATAGGACACCGCCACGCACGCTCGATCATCCAGCGTGATCTGGTTGCCTGGCAGCGCGGCGAGCACGCCGAACGCCATCGCGATGCGATGATCGCCACGGGTGCGCACGCTGCCCCGCAGCGGCCGGGGGGTTCCGGAGACGCTCATCCCATCCGGATACTCCTCCACCTCCGCGCCAATCGACCGCAGATTGGCCACCACCGTGGCAATGCGATCGCTCTCCTTGGCGCGCAGTTCCGCCGCGCCGGTGATCGTCGTCGTGCCGGAGGCACGCGTCGCCACACATGCCAGCAGCGGCAGCTCATCGATCATGGCCGGAATGCTGTCGCCGCCGACTTCGATCCCGTGGAGCACGGCGGGGCGCGCGATGAGGGTCCCCGTCGCTTCGCCGCCTTGCGTGGATTCCCGCTGGACGCCCACGTGTGCGCCCATGTCGCGCATGGCGCCAAGAAATCCGGTGCGCGTGGGATTGAGGCACACGTCAGGAATCTCGAGCTCGCCATCGCTCGCCAGCGTGGCCAGAGCAACCATGAACGCCGCGGACGACGGATCCGCCGGCACGGTGAGATCGAGCGGCTCGAGCCGCGGCGCCGGTGTCAGATGCACCACCGTGCCCTCCACCGTGACCGACGCGCCCATGGCCGCGAGCATTCGTTCGCTGTGATCGCGCGAGCGCACGGGCTCACGCACTGTGACCGGCACGCCCGCCACGGTCCCGGCGAGCAGGATCGCGCTCTTCACCTGTGCGCTGGCGACATCGGAGCACCAATCCACGCCGCGCAGCATGCCGCCCCGCACCACCATCGGCAGTCCGTCATCGTTCGGAAACCGTATCTGCGCGCCCATGGCCGACAGTGGCCTGGCGATGCGCTGCATGGGGCGCCGGCTGAGACTCGCATCACCCACGAAGCGGGCTTCACCCGGTCGCGCTGCCACGACACCGGCCATGAGCCGCGTCGTGGTACCGCTGTTTCCGCAGTCAAGATCCGTCCCGGGCGCGCCGAGCGAAGCCACCCCGCGTCCGTCGATGATCATCTCCGCCGAGAGGTCGGGAATGGCGGCGCCAAGCGCCCGCAGCACGCCGGCGGTGCTGTGCACGTCTGCCGACTGCAGCACGTG
This sequence comes from Gemmatimonadaceae bacterium, assembly GCA_050733555.1. Classification (GTDB taxonomy): domain Bacteria; phylum Gemmatimonadota; class Gemmatimonadetes; order Gemmatimonadales; family Gemmatimonadaceae; genus JADGGM01. The sequence goes on from JBOHTE010000467.1 coordinate 1,909, forward strand.
TCGGATACGCGACGCGCCGAAGGCCAGTGCGGCGAGAATCAGCGCCCGGTGCGACAGGGACTTGTCGCCCGGCACGCGCACGGTGCCGTGAACGATCACGTCGCACGCTCCGCTCGTGCGCGCCACAGACGACCTGCCTCCCAGAGCGCTTCGGCGCGATCGCCATCATCCGCGGCGAGCGCATCGCGGAGATCCATCAACGTCTGCGCGAGCGCGTCGAGCGCGAAGGCCATTTCGCGCGGCGACCCACGCACGAGATCGTGCCACAGTGCGTAACTGCTGGCCGCCAGCCGCGTCGTGTCGCGCGCACCCGGACCGACGGTGGCGCCGTCCACGCCGTGCTCGGCCAGTGTGGCCGCGAGCGCCGTGGCGGTCAGCTGCGGGAGATGACTCACCCAGGCCATCAGGCGGTCGTGCTGCTCGGCGTCCCGGTACTCGATGCGGCTCGCACCAACCGTGCGCCAGAGCCACTCGGCCGTCGAGCGGCTTTCCGCCGGCGCCCGGGCCTCGATGCTCACGCTGCATCCGACAAACAGGTCCGGGCGCGACGCATCGAAGCCGGATTGGTGCGAGCCGGCGAGCGGATGTGTGCCCAGCACCCGCTGGCGCAGCACGTCGTCCAGCCGCAGTGAGTCCGCGCGCTGCAGCCCGCCGACATGCAGCACGAGTGCGTCCGGCGCCGCGTGCGCCAGCGCCACGCGGGCGACGGACGCGATGCTGGACACGGGAACGGCCAGCACAATCTGCGAGGCTTCGGTGGTCGCGGCTGCTCCGCCGTCTCCGTCATCGCCGGCGACGCGCACGCCCGCCCGCGCCGCCCGCTCGCGGTCGCTGCTCGAACTGCTCCAGGCCTGGACGTCCACGCCCTGCGCGACCAGTGCCCGCGCGAGCGAACCGCCAATACAGCCGAGCCCGATGACCGCGACCGGACGCCGGCGCGCTACCGGAGCCATTCTTCCATCGCCAGCGCCGCGCTCGTGCCGTCGTCCCGATACTTCACGATGACGGCGGCCGCGATCGACAGTCCGTGTTCCGCCCCCCATTCACCTCGCACACGCCGCGACCCCGGCACCACGACCGCGCCAGCCGGAATCTCGAGCGGCTGGTCCGCGCCGGCGCGATACACGCGCTCATGCACGAGGTCGAACACCGGCGTGGCGCTCGTGAGGATGACACCAGCGGCGAGTACGGCGCGCGCGCGCACCACGGTACTCTCGTACACGCCACAGTTGCCGCCGATGAACGCCTCGTCCTCGACGATGACCGGCGCCGCATTCACCGGTTCGAGCACGCCGCCAATCTGCGCGCCCGCGCTCAGATGCACGCGTTCGCCGATCTGCGCACACGAGCCGACCAGCGCGTGCGAATCCACCATGCTGCCGGCACCGATCCAGGCACCGACGTTGATGTACATCGGCGGCATGCACACGACACCGCGCGCCACGTGCGCGCCCCGCCGCACCGTGGATCCGCCGGGCACGATACGCACACCCTGCGATTGCGCCAGCGGCTGCGTGGGGAAAAGGTGCTTGTCGAAGAAGCGGAATGCCGACTTTCCGCCGAGCGACATGTCCTCCACGTGGCTGATCCGAAAGCCCAGCAGGATTCCCTGCTTGACCCACGGCACGGCGCGCCAGCGCCCGGTGTCGTCACGCTCGGCGGCGCGCACCTCGCCCCGTTCGAGCGCACCAAGGAGCGCGTGCACCATGCGCTCGGCATCGTCCAGCGGCAGCGCATCATTCGACATTGCCAGCAGTGCCTCGATGCGCTGGCGCACGAGAACCGGGTCCAGATTCGCCGTGCCCGTGATCACGACAGTGCCCCAATCGCCTCGAGGCTGGCGCGGACCACCGGCTCGAGCTCCGGGCGCAGCGGAACGAGCGGGAGGCGCAGAACGTTCTGGATTTTCCCCATGAGCGCGAGCGCGGCCTTGGCGGGAATCGGGTTCGACTCGATGAAGGCGGCCTGCGTCCACGGGGCCAGGCGTTCGTTGATCCGGCGCGCGCCGGCAACGTCACCGGCCTGGAGACATTCGGTGAGGCGTGACACGTCGCGTGGCGCGACGTTGGACGTGACGGAGACGACGCCATCACCACCAGCGGCCATCACCGCGAGGGTGAACCCATCGTCTCCCGACAGCACCGTAAAATCCGGCGGCCGCTCCCGCAGGATCTCCATGATCTGTCCGAGATTGCCCGACGCTTCCTTGATACCGGCGATGTTCGGCACCTGGGCGAGGGTCAGCGCGGTGCGCGCCTCGATGTTGCCGCCGGTGCGGCCCGGCACGTTGTACAGGATCACGGGCAGATCCGTGGCCGAGGCGATCGCAGTGAAGTGCGCGATGAGGCCGCGCTGCGGCGGCTTGTTGTACATCGGGCTCACGTGCAGGAGGTGAGTGGCGCCGGCGCTCCGCATCTCGCGCGAGAGCGCAATCGCACGCGCGGTGTCGTTGGCTCCGGCGCCGGCCACCACGGGCATCCGCCCGTTCACCTGCTCCGCGACGATCTCGACCACCCGGTGCTGTTCGGCGACCGTCATCGTGGCGGCTTCGCCCGTGGAGCCGCACGGCACGAGGAAATGAACGCCCGAGGCGATCTGCCAGTCCACGAGCGCACGCAGCGCCGGCTCGTCCACCGTGCCACCGGGCGTGAACGGCGTCACGAGCGCGGTGCCACATCCACTGAGTCGAAATGTCGTCATTGCCCGGGTGCCGGGTCGCCGGCCAGAAGATCCGCCATGGTGAAGATACCGCGCCTGCCAATGAGCCATCGTGCCGCCACGAGTGCGCCTTCCGCAAACACGCGACGGTCGCGCGCGACGTGCACCAGTCGAATCTGCTCGAATGCGCCATCGAAGAGCAACTCATGCGTGCCCGGCACGGATCCGGTGCGAATGCTCGTCACCGGAACGTCGCGACCGAGCGCCGCCACCGTGAGATCGCGAAGCCGCAGCGCCGTTCCCGATGGCGCATCGCGCTTCCCGGCGTGGTGCGTCTCGACAATGTGCGCATCGAAGCCGGGCATGCGCGCCACGAGACGTGCCGCGTGCTCCGCCACCTGCCAGAGCACGTTGACGCCCAGAGAAAAATTCGGAGAGGCCAGCAGCGATCCGCCTGTGGCACGCACATCCTGCTCCACCGCCTGGCGATCGGCATTCCATCCGGTGGTGCCGACGACGATCGGGCAGCCCGCGCGAACTGCGGCGCGAACGTTCGCCGGTGCCGCGCCCGCCGTGGTGAAGTCCACGCAGACCTCCGCCCCGCCGAGCGTGTCCCGCGTGATGCCCGCACCACCGCGATTTCCGGACGCGGCGATGCGTGCGGTCACATCCCACCCCTGCTCTTCCGCCAGCCGCACGAGGCTCTGTCCCATACGTCCCAGGCCGATGACCGCCAGGCGGGGGCCCGTCATGGCGTCGTCTCGGCGCGCTCGAAAAATTCCCCATGCAGCGCGCGCACGGCCGGCGCCAGCGCATCCGCGTCGACGATCATCGTGAGGTTGATGCCGGTGGCGCTCACGGAGAGCATGTGCAGGCGGATGCCGCGCACGGCACCCAGTGCGCGCGCCATGATCTCGCTGCGCCCGCCGAGCCCAGCGCCCACGATCGCGATCACCGCGCGATGCCGCTCGATCGTGACGTCGCCCAGCGCACGCAGATCCACGACGAGCGCATCGAGATGACGGGGCTCGTTCACCGTAACGGACACGGACACCTCGGATGTGGCCACGACATCCACGGAGACCCGGCGACGCTCGAACACCTCGAAGAACCGGCGCAGGAAACCGTGCGCGAGCAGCATGCGCGAGCTCCGCACCTTCACCACCGCCACGTCGCCCTTGCCCGCGATGGCGCAGACGGCGCGCCGCGGCGCGTCGGCCGTGATCCGCGTCCCGGCTGCTCCCGGATGCCGCGCGTTGTAGATGAACACGGGAATGCCGCGCTGCACCGCGGGCGCGATCGTGCTGGGATGCAGGACCTTCGCACCAAAGGACGCCAGCTCCGCCGCTTCATCGAACCGGATCTCCTCGATGAGGCGCGCCGTAGCGACCAGCCGGGGATCGGCTGTGAGCATGCCATCCACGTCCGTCCAGATTTCGATGCCCTCGGCGTCGAGCGCCGCTCCAATGAGCGCGGCGCTGTAGTCTCCCCCGCCGCGCCCAATCGTTGTGGTGACGCCCTGCGGCGTACGCCCAATGAATCCACCGAGCACGGGCACGCGTCCCGTCGCCAGCAGCGGCAGGAGACGGTCCCGCGTCTCGCGCGTGAGATCCTCCAGCCGAGGCACGGCGCAGGTGTAGGAGTCATCCGTGCGCATCAGATCGCGGGCATCGACGAGATCGCAGGGCAGCCCGCGCGCCACGAACGCGGCGTGGACCAGTGTCGTGGAGAGCAATTCTCCATACGCCGCGATGGCGTCCAGGCTGCGCGGCGTGGCATGGCCGAGCACGGACAGCGCTTCCCCAAGGCTGGCCAGTTCATCACACATGGCACTCAGTTCGGCGCGCGTCTCATCGCCGTCACTGGCCTCCGTGAGCAGCGCATCCGCCTCGTGCAGGTGGCGATCGCGAATCGCTTCCACACCGCGCAGCGCGAGAACGAGCTGGCCATCGGCGGCGTGTTCCGCAAGCGCCAGCAGCGCGGTCGTCACGCCGGCGAGCGCGGAGACGACCACAGTGGGCCGCTGGTCCAACCGGCTGCGCGTGATCGTGGCGGCTCTCGCAATGGCGTCCGCGTCGCCCACGGACGTGCCGCCGAATTTGAGAACGATCACGCCCGCACGAATCCACGTGCCACGAGCAGCTCGGCGTTCAGCACCGACGCTCCGGCCGCGCCGCGAATGGTGTTGTGCCCCAGCGCCACCAGTCGCAGATCGAGCACGGGGCAGCGGCGTACCCGCCCGATGGAGACCGTCATGCCCCCGCCGCGCACCGCATCGCGCCGCGGCTGCGGACGGTCCGCCTCCGGCAGCACCACTACCGGCTGACGCGGCGCCGAGGGAAGCGCCAGCGACGCCACGGCGCTCTGCCATGCTTCAATGGCGCGAACGGCATCTTCGGGACCCACAGTTTCCGCCAGCGACACGGAGAGACATACGGTGTGGCCGTGCTCGACGGGCACCCGATTCACCTGCGCACTGATGCGAATCGGCGCCGGCACGACCGCGCCGTTTTCCATGCGGCCCAGCAGTTTGAGCGTTTCCGACTCGATCTTCTCCTCCTCGCCGCCGCCGATGAACGGAATGATGTTGCCAAGAATGTCCAGCGCGGCAACGCCCGGATAGCCCGCCCCGGACAGCGCCTGCAGCGTCGTCACCATGGCCGTCCGGACGCCAAAGGCCTGGTGCAGCGGCGCGAGCGCGAGAGCGACCACCATGGTGGAGCAGTTCGCATTCGTGACGATGGCACCGGGCCAGCCGCGCGTCGCGCGCTGGCACTCGAGCAGCGCGAGGTGGTCCGGATTCACTTCGGGAATGATCAGGGGCACGTCAGCGTCGAGACGGAAGTTCCGCGCATTGCTGAGCACCCACCGCCCCGCTCGTGCGAACGCCGGTTCCACGGCGCCAGCCGCGGCGGCGTCGAGCGCCGAGAAGACGATCGGCGCGCGAACGCTGTCGGGGTCGCAGCGCAGCACCGGCAGATCAGCGACTGTGTCGGGCAGCTCGCCTTCGAGCCAGTGCACGGCGTCCCGGTAGCTCCTCCCTGTCGAACGCTCCGACGCGGCAACCTCGACGACGCGGAACCAGGGATGCCCGTCGAGCAGCCGCAGGAACGTCTGTCCGACCATTCCCGTGGCGCCCAGCACGGCAACGGAAATTCGCGCCGGCCCGGGGAGCGCGTCGCTCACGTGTCAGGTGAGCAGCGTGCGCACGAGTTGCACGTACGCACCGACCGCGCCACGCAGTTCGCCAACATCGACGTATTCATCGGCTGTATGCGCAACCTGAATGGAACCTGGACCAAAGAGGAGCGGCGTTCCCCAGCGGTCGAGGAGCGGAATGTCCGTGGTGAACGCGACAGGCGCGGCGGGCATTCCCGGGATCGTGTGGAATCGCTGTGCAGGAATGTAGGAGCCGTACTCGAGCTCGGCGCGCCCTTTCACCGCGCGTTCGAGCTGGCGTCTGACGTCGCTCACCTCGCCCACCAGCCGAAACATCAGCTCTGCCTCCGCGCGGTCCGGGATGATGTTGGCTTCAGTGCCCGCGTGAATCGTCCCGATGTTCATCGTCGTCTCGCCCAGCACCGGGTCGCTCGGCAACGCCAGCTTGCGCAGAGCAGGTAGCAGATCGAGGAGTGGATGAATCGCCGACGTTCCGAGCTGCGGGTATGCCGAATGCGCCGCGCGTCCCGTGGTTCGCACGGTGACGCGCAGTGATCCCTTGGCGCCCGTCGCCAACTTGCTGTCCGTTGGTTCGCCGTTGATGAGAAAGCGGCTCGTGGCGGGAAGGTGGTTGGCCGCGCGAGCGCCATCCGAACCCTTTTCCTCACCGATCACGAACAGCAGGTCCACGCGCTCCTCATGATCTGCTGTCAGAACCTCGGCGGCGGCAAGCATGGCGGCCGTAATCCCCTTCGCATCGCACGCGCCCCGCCCTCGTAAGCGATCGCCATCGAGCGATGGCTTCACGAATGGCGGCACCGTGTCGAGATGGGTGGACAGCGTGACCCCGCCACCATGCCGCGACGCCCAGACGTTGCCGCGTCCGGGTGTCACTTCCTGCACCGTGACATTCCATCCCCGTGAGACCAGCCAGCCGGTCACGAAATCCACCGCCCTGCCTTCATCGCCTGTTGGCGAGTGGATACCCATCAGTTCCGCAGCCAGCGCCACCACGTCGGTCATGACGAGACAAAGTAGTCCGCGATGCAATGCATTGCTACTGAGTTTCGAGCAGGCGGAACGTAGCTTCTGTTGCCCGCCAGCGAGGGTTGACAGCCGCTCGGCGCGATCTAGACTATATACCGAACAAATGCCGAATCAGAATCCGGTTCCATCTTATCACGTCACATCATATCTGATGCCGCAGATACTTGTTTCCGTGGCGCTTGGCAGGCTTCCCCACACTGTCATTCTGCGCCGCATGCGGAGTGCCGAATGATGCCAGGACCCAGCCTGACTCGCCTGATGCGGATCAGACACGTCGACCGGGGCCGGTCACTGGAAAGCGGCGAGATCGTGCTCGAGCTCTTCCGTGTCTCCGATGCCGAAGGAGCCGCCGCCGCCGCCGCGCACCTGGTTTTCCTCGACCGACGTGGATGGTACTGTGCACATGGCCGCGATTGCCCCGCGGCGCAGGCAGCCGCAGAGCACGTGTGCGTCGAGGGCGGCTCCCGGCCACGCAGTTGTCCAGGGCAGTGTGACGTGAAGCCGCATGATCGTGATGAAGCGTGCCTATGAGCCGCCTGAAGCGGAGGATGGTTATCGCGTCCTGGTGGAGCGCCTCTGGCCGCGGGGGGTGAAAAAGGAAAGTGCCACACTGGATGCCTGGGAGAAAGGCATCGCGCCCTCGGACGCGCTGCGGCAATGCTACGAGCATGATTCCGCAAAATGGCCCGAGTTCCAGGACTGCTACGAGCGTGAGCTCGCGAATCCGGCCGCGCAGCAGACTCTCGACTCGCTGGCGCGGCGGGCCAAGCGCGGGCGCGTGACACTCGTGTATTCCTCACGCAATGGCGAGATCAGCAACGCCGCCGTCCTGCTTCGGCTTCTCCGGGCGCGTACCTCGCGTCGGGGCTGACTCGACAGACCAGGTGCCCGGGGCGGGAATCGAACCCGCACGGCCTTGCGGCCAAGGGATTTTAAGTCCCTCGCGTCTGCCCCTTTTCGCCACCCGGGCCGACCAGCTTCGCACCCGCGGCATCATGCGGGCCCGTCCGCCGGCGACGACGCCCACGGCCAGGCATCCTGCGTGCCGTGGCTCCTCGGAATCTGCTGCTTCTGGGGATGAAGAGAGCGGGAAACGGGACTCGAACCCGCGACCCCAACCTTGGCAAGGTTGTGCTCTACCAACTGAGCTATTCCCGC
>JBOHTE010000468.1:0-6859 GCA_050733555.1 Gemmatimonadaceae bacterium
ACTTCTTGTAGGGGCGCCCCGGCACCAGTCCCAGCTCGTTCATCGCATACAGCACCCGGCGATGCACCGGCTTGAGACCATCACGAACGTCCGGCAGCGCGCGACTGACGATCACGCTCATCGAATAGTTGATGAACGATTCCTTGATCTCCTCGTCGATGAGGCGCGAAACGATACGTTCCCGATTGTTTGGAGCGGTCATGAGGCTGAACTGAGGTGGGACGAAACGGTGGCGGACAACAAGTGAAATATAACCCCGTGGAGGGGCTGATTTCAACCTCGCCGACCGCCATTAAGTTATTGAGGGAACGATATTTACGGGCCAGTTTCAATGGGGTCAGACTCGATTGAAACCGGGAATGGGGAAACGGGAATGGGGAATAGTGGAAATGGGGAATGGGCGCGGCGGCCCACCGCTCCCACGCTCCACCCACGCTGTCCGCCGCGCACTGCTGCGCGATACCGGCTCCGGTGCAACGAAGAAAAGGGGTGGCCGGGCGGGGGGCGGATTGCCGCCCCCATTCCCCATTCCCGTTTCCCCATTCCCGGTTTCAATCGAGTCTGACCCCATTGAAAAATCAGTCGAGCCGGACGGTCTGGGCTTCGGCGCCATCGCGCTTGCGCGCGAATTCCTCCTCCTCGGCTGCCTCGCGGGCCTCGCGCGCGTCCGCTTCGCGCGCGATGGCCTCGCGTTCCGCGCGCATCTGCTCGTACCAGCGGCGCGTCACTTCGCCCGCGAGATCGCGATTTCCCATGCCAAACGAGAGCGCAAACGCCAGCGCGAGCGCGCCGAAGACGATGGCAAACGCAATGGTCACGATCTCCGTCGCCACCCCCAGCTCCTGCATGGCCATGAAGATCGCAAGCACGATCACACCGCCGCGCCCCACGCGCGCCAGCGTCGGGCCGCCATGAATGCCGCCCGCCGACGCCATGATGAGACCGTCCACGAATTCGCCCAGCACGATGCCGACGAGAATGATCACGACCGCCGCGATGACGCTCGGGATGTAGCTCACGAGCTGCGTGAACACGGTGGCGAGCGACGACAGGCCGAGCGCGTTCGCGGCGAGCAGGATCACCGAGAACATCACGAACCAGAACACGATCGTGCCGAGGAGCCGCGACGGCGCGCGACGCCACCCCGTGCGCTCCACGGCATCGAGCACGCCGCCGCGCTCGAGCCACCGATTGAGCCCCATGCGCGCCAGCAGCCGGTCCACGCCCCGCGCGATGAGCTTCGCCAGCAGGTACCCCGCGAACAGAATGACGAGCGCCCCAATGAGCGCCGGCACATAGTCCGCAACCTGCAGGAAGCTGTTCTGAAGCCGTGTCCAGAAATCCATGGTGGGAAAGCTACTCGCTTCTGGATGGGCAAACAGGGTCAGGGGTGGCCCACCACCTCGCGGACGACCGCGAAATCCTGGTCGCCATGTCCGGCGTCCACCGCGCGGGCGTACTGCGCCCGGATGACATCCAGCGCCGGCAGCGACGCGCCCACCTGGGCGGCGAGCTGCTGCACGAGCGTCAGGTCCTTCAGCATGAGGCGCGCGCTGAAGAGCGGGTCGTAGCGCCGCTCGAGCAACTGTGGCGCCTTGTAGCCCAGGAAGGGAGACGCCAGCACCGAGGTCATGAGCGATTCGCGCAACACGTCCAGCGGCAGGCCCGCCTTTTCCGCCACCGAAATGGATTCGGCGAGCAGCTCGGTAATGCCGCCCACGAGCAGATTCATGACCAGCTTGAGCGTGCTGGCGCTGCCCGGGCCACCGACCCGCACGACCTGCCTGGCCATCAGCATCAGGAGCGGACCAACCTCCGAAATCGTGTCGGCATCGCCCGCGGCGAGCGCCACGAGCGTGCCCGTTCGCGCCTGATCCACACTGCCCATCACGGGACATTCGACGTAGCGATGCCCCGTCGCGGCGCACCGCTCCGCGAACTCGCGCGAGTGCGCCGGATCTATGGTCGAGCAATCAATGACGATGGCACCCGCTCTGGCGCCGGCGATCGCGCCCGCAGGCTCGAAGAGCACCTGTTCCACCGCCGCCGGGTCGGACACCATGATGAAGATGACCATCGCGTGCTCCACCGCGGCCGCCGGCGTGCCTCCACGCCGTGCGCCCGCGGCCACGAGCGCGTCCGCGCGCGCAGCGGTGCGATTCCACACCGCAAGCGGCTGGCTCGCCGCCAGCAAGCGCTCGGCCATGAGATGGCCCATGGTGCCGAGCCCCAGAAACGCGAGAGAGGGGTGAGTGAACACGGCGGTATCCTCCCGATAGGAAAGCATGCATCCCGTCTGACCGGAGCGAACACGCCGTCAGTTCCGGGTTCCTCGCCTGACATCGAAGATCGCGCTTCGATGACACGTGGGACAGATGAGCCATTCGCGACGGCGCGCATAGCCCAGGCCGAACGATCCTCCGCCGATCGGGCGCGACGACATGCCGACGTCGCAACGCGGACAGTGGGGCAACTCACCGCGAAGCAACGCGTCGCGAATGGTGCGCTGCTCGGTCCCGTCGTACTGCGCGCGCTCAGCCATCATCCACCGGGAATGGCAGCTCGCCGTCATCCGCGCCGGCACCAGAGACCGGCGCAATGTACGCCGCGCCGCCGGATTCGATCTCCGCCGGCGGTCCGGCTTCGCGCTCCACCAACGCGCGAAAGCGTGAGAGCTCGAGACGATAATGCGCGCCCACCAGCGCCCAGCCTACGGTGTTCCACGCCAGTGCGCCGAGGACTGACAGATCATCCGCGTCATAGCGCCGCCGTACCAGCGTCTCGGCGCCATCCGGTACGAAACTCCACCGCTCGCGCCCGCGCCACGGCCCGCTGAAGGTGAAGGCCACCTCACGGTCGCTCGCGCCCTCCATCAGATAGTCGAAGCGGAGCCCACCGAACACGTCGAGCGTAAACCGGTCGCCCGGCACGAGCGTCGCTGTGGCCGAACCGGGGTGGACAAAGACGTCCGGCGCAACCCAGCGGCGCATGTCGGCCACGGTCACGAGTGCACTGCGCGCCCGCGACACCGGGGCATGCACCGCAATCATCTCCTCGACTTGCATCACACCTCCGCCAACCGCGCGCGGAACGCGTCAGGTATGGGCATTGTGCATGAGCGCTCGTAATCGAACATGACCTGCACCGTCTTCCCTCTGGCCACAACGCGATCGTCGCTCGTGTCCCGAATGACGTACGACCACACCCAGGCCTTGTTCCGAATCTCGGCGGTGCTGATCTCGATGTCGAGGCTCTCGCCGATCATCGCCTGGCTGACGTAGGTCACGGTGGCTTCCGCGACGATGAACGGAAAATCGGCGTCCCCGCCCATGGCGTGCACCCAGGCATGGTGCCGCGCCATCTCGAAATATGTGAGGTACACCGCGTTGTTGACGTGGCCCTTCGTATCGTAGTCGGAGTAGCGCGTGCTCAGCGGGAAGCGCATGTCAGCGACTCACTCGAATGACGACCTTGCCGAAATGCCCGGCGCTGGCCAGCCGCGCGAAGGCCGCGCGTCCATCGTTCAGCTCGTGTACGCTGTCCACCACGGGCGCGATCACGCCCGCCGCGAAGGCCTCCTGCATGTCAGCGAACTCGCGATCGTTTCCCATGGTGGACCCCATGATCGTCCACTGATTCCAGAAGAGGCGCCGTACGTCCGTCTGCACCATGGGACCGGAGGTGCCGCCGCACGTCACGAGCCGTCCGCGTTTGCCCAGCGCGAGCAGCGACTGCGCCCACGTTGCCTCTCCCACGTTGTCGAGTACGACATCCACACCGCGTTTTCCGGTGCGCGCGCGGATCTCCTTCGCGACATCCTGCGTGCGATGATTGAACACGGCATCGGCGCCGAGCTGTGTGGCACGCTCGAGTTTGGCATCGCTGCCCGACGTGACCCACACGCGCGCGCCGCGCGCCTTCGCGATCTGCATGGCGCTTTGCGCGACGCCGCCGCCAATGCCCCAGATGAGCACCGTGTCGCTCTCGCGGACCTGCGCCCGTGTCACGACCATGCGCCACGCCGTGAGCGAGACGAGCGACAGCGCGGCCGCGACGTCCCACGGCGTGCCGGCCGCGATGCGCCTGACGTTCGCGGCGGGTACCACGACGTATTCGGCAATGGTGCCCGGGAGGTGCTCGCCGAGCAGCTTGTAGCGCACGCAGAGTGACTGCTCCCCTTCGCGACAGTACTCGCACGTACGGTCACTGATGCCGGGGTTGATGATGACGGGGTCGCCCGGCGCGATGGCGCGCACGTTGGCGCCCACGGCATCGACGACGCCGGCGCCGTCGGAGCCCACGATCCACCCCGGGGTGATGGTGACGCCGGGAATGCCGCGCAGCACGAAGAGATCGAGATGATTGAGCGCGGCGGCGCGCATCTGAATGCGGACATCGTCGCTCGAGCGGAGTTCTGGGAGCGGAACGTCGTCGCGGAGTTGCAGTTGTTCAATGCCGCCGTGAGCGGAGATGGTCAGTGCTCGCACGTGGGGAACGTCCGGTTATATTCAGGCGCTAAGGTAACGGAAAGCAGCGGGTGGGCCCAAGGCCCGCGCAAATATGATTCAACAGGCCATGTCACGATGATCGCGATCAAGGTTCCACCACTTGGAGAGTCCATTGTCGAGGCCACGGTTGCGCGCTGGCTGAAGCGAGAGGGCGACACGGTCTCGCAGGGGGAGACGCTGGTGGAGCTGGAGACGGACAAGATCACTGTGGAGGTACCCGCGCTGCAGGCAGGGGTGCTCGGCAAGCAGCAGCACAAGGAAGGCGATGTGGTGACGGTGGGTGAGGAGCTGGGAGCGATCGACGACAGCGCGGGAAGCGCTGCGCTGCGGGAAGCGGCGCCTGCGGCGCTTGCGGGAAGCGCTGCGCTGCGGGAAGAGGACCTGGCGTCGGGAAAGGTTGCCCCTGCAGCCCGCCGTGCGGCCGCTGAAGCAGGCATTGACCCGGCAACCGTGACCGGTTCGGCCCGTGGTGGCGTCGTGACGAAGGCGGACGTTATGGCCGCCGCTCAGGTGCCGGCTCCGCAGGCGCCGCTTCCCGGAGCTGCCCGGCCGCAGGCCGCTGAGCGCCCGCTTCCCGCAGGCCGCGAGACGCGCGAGCCGATGTCCACGCGGCGCAAACGCATCGCGGAGAATCTGCTCCAGGCGCAGCACGCCACCGCGCATCTCACCACGTTCAACGACGTGGACATGTCCGCCGTGAGCGCGGTCCGCGAGCGTCTCAAGGAGCGCGTCGAGAAGGAACACGGCGTCAAGCTCACCTACATGCCGTTCTTCGCGAAGGCGGCGGCGATGGCGCTCGCGGCGTATCCGGTCGTCAATGCGCAGATCGACGGCACGGATATCGTCTACCGGCACTACGTGAACCTGGGCATCGCCGTCGCGTCGGATCAGGGACTCGTCGTGCCGGTGATCAAGGATGCGGATCGCAAGGGGATGATCGAGTTCAGTCGCGATCTGTCGGCGATCGCGAAGCGCGCGCGCGATGGCAAACTCACGATGGACGATCTCACGGGCGGTACGTTCACCATCACGAATGGCGGCGTGTTCGGCTCGCTCGTCTCCACGCCCATTCTCAACTATCCCCAGGCCGGCATACTCGGCCTGCACAAGATCCAGGATCGCCCCATCGCCGTCGATGGTCGCGTCGAGATCCGGCCCATGATGTTCATTGCACTCTCCTACGACCACCGCCTCGTGGATGGACAGCAGGCCGTGCTCTTCCTCGTCCGCGTGAAGGAGCTCATGGAAGATCCGGCGGCCATGCTCATCAGTTGATGCCAGTGCAGCAGACCGACGTCATCATCATTGGCGGCGGGCCCGGCGGCTACGTCGCCGCCATTCGCGCGGCGCAGCTCGGGCTGGCCACCGTGTGCGTCGAGAAGGACGCCACGCTCGGCGGCACGTGCGTCAACGTGGGATGCATTCCATCCAAGGCGCTGCTGCAGTCGTCCGAACACCTCGAGTTCACGCGCCTGCACCTGGCGGAGCACGGCGTGCGCGTGAGCGACGTGGCGCTCGATCTCGACACCATGCTAAGTCGCAAGACCGAGGTGGTTGCGCAGAACACGCGCGGCATCGAGTACCTGTTCCGCAAGAACAAGGTGACGTGGGCTCGCGGCGCCGGCACGCTGCGCGCGGGGAACCTCGTGGATGTGACCGCGGCGGATGGCACGGTCACGCAATACCAGGCCGGACACGTCATCATCGCCACCGGCTCCGTTCCCATTCAGCTTCCGTTCCTGCCGTTCGACGAACAGCGCGTGCTGTCGAATATCGGCGCGCTGTCCATCCCCGAGGTGCCCAGGCACCTGATCGTGGTGGGCGGCGGCGTGATCGGCCTCGAGCTGGGCTCCGTGTGGCGCCGGCTCGGCGCGAAGGTCACGATCGTGGAGCTGCTGCCCACCATTCTCGCCGGGAACGACGCGGAGGTGGTGAAGGAGGCGGACAAGGTGTTCCGCAAACAGGGGCTCGACATTCGCACGAACACCAGAGTCACCGGCGCGAGGCGCGAGGACACTCGCGTGTTCGTGGACGTGGAACACGAGGGCGCGAGCGAGACGCTGGAAGCGGACTACGTGCTCGTGTGCGTGGGGCGCAAACCGGCGCTGACCGGCATCGATGCCGCGGGGCTCGGGCTCGCGCTCGGTACGCGCGGCGAGATCGTCGTGGACGATCAGATGCGCACCAATCTCCCCAACGTGTACGCCATTGGCGACGTCGTGGGCGGAATGCTGCTCGCGCATAAGGCGGAGGAGGAGGGCGTGGTCGCCGTCGAGGTGATCGCGGGAAAACCGTCGCGCATGCAGTACCGCGACATCCCCGCGATCGTCTACACGTGGCCCGAGATCGCC
>JBOHTE010000469.1:0-1159 GCA_050733555.1 Gemmatimonadaceae bacterium
TGCTCAACCTGCCCGTGACGTCGTATCGCGACCTCACGATTCACGGGAACGACCTCATTGCCGGCACCTATGGGCGCGGCATCTGGATTCTCGATGACTACACCGTGCTGCGGCAGCTCACGCCGGCCGTGGCTGCTGCTCCGGCGCACCTCTTCAAGCCCGACGACGCCGTTCGCGTGCGGCGGAACGTGAACTACGATACGCCCTTCCCGCCCGAGGTACCGCACGCGCTCAATCCGCCCGACGGTGTCGTGTTCTACTACTCGCTGTCGGCGAAGCCGACGAGCGATGTCACCATGGAGGTGCTCGACGGAGCCGGCCACGTCGTGCGCCACCTGTCGAGTGCCCCGGTGAAGCCCCTGCCGGACGCGGAGCATCCTCCGGAGCCGAACTTCTGGCTGGCCGCGCCGGAGCCGCTCCCCACGGACATCGGAACCAACCGCGCGATCTGGGATCTGCGCTACGACGCGCCGCCCGCATTCCGCTACACCTTCGAGATCAACGCCAATCCGGACCAGACGCCGCCCTCACCAGAGGGGCCGCTGGCGTCCCCCGGCGTGTACACGCTCGTGCTCACGGTGAACGGCGTGCACTACAGACAGACGGTGACGGTGCGCAACGATCCCCGCTCGCCGGCCACCGCGTCGGCCCTTGCCGCGCAGCATGCGCTGCTCATGAAGCTCGATGCGGGCGTGCGTTCGGCGTGGGATGACTACCAGCGGGTGGCCGCGCTGCGCACGGCCGTGAAGCGGGCGGCGAGCACGGGAAGCGCCGTTACCGCTGCCGCCGACGCGTTCGTCGCGAAACTGGACAGCGTGGCTGGTGATGCGGAGAACGCCCGCGGCTTCCGGCGGCGCGGCGGCCCCACGCCACCGCCCACCTTCACGCGCATGAATGGCGAATTCGTGCAGCAACTCGAGGCGCAGGACAACGCCGACATGGCGCCAACCGGATCCATGCTCGCGGCCGAGGCGAGCGCGTGCAAGGACCTGGACGCTGCTCGGGCAACCTGGACGCGCATCAGCACGAGCGATCTCGCGGCGTTCAATGCCATCCTCACGCAGAACGGCCTGTCCGCCTTGCCGGCACCATCGCGCGTGAAGCCGGCCGGCTGCTGACGGGCTTCACGACCGATGCCCTGGACAGTGGGGATCAGAGG
>JBOHTE010000470.1:0-1087 GCA_050733555.1 Gemmatimonadaceae bacterium
TCGGTACTGCGGGTCCGCTCTGCTCCACCGTGCCGGTGCCTCGTGGCTGGCTCTGCTCTCGCAGTGGTCCAGCGAACAGTTACCACACAACAGCGAACAGCGAACAGCTACCAGCCGCCAGCTAGCAATTCACCCACCCGCGCGGGCTCGGTCACCGGCTCCTTGCACGTGTAATCCCGGCAGACGTACGCTGTCGCATGGCCGTCACGCATGGGGCGGTCCGTGAGCAGCGCCACGCCGGTGTGTGTGGATTCGGGACCGCCGGCGAGGACGAGATCGGGCAGATACTGCGCCGCGATCGCCGTGGTGAGCGCGCGGAAGTCGGCGGCGGCCGGTGCGCCGCTGATCGCGACTTCGAGCGCGCCATGGATCGCGAAGGTCGCGTTGCCGAGCACGTGGCCGAATGCGGCAGGGTAGCGCGAGACCGGATCCACCAGCGTCTCGAGCACCCAGTTCGCGCGGTGGCGCATGGCATCGTCATCGAACAGCACGGCGAGCCGCTGCATCAGTTCCACCGCGAGCGATGTACCACTCGGTGTCGCGTTGTCGGTCACCTCCCGCGGTCGCATCACGAGCGTTTCGTGGTCGCTGGAGGTATCGCTGAACGCGCCCATGCTGTCGTCCCAGAACCAGGTGATCATGGACTCGCCCAGCGCGCGCGCGCGATCGAGCCAGATGCGATCGAACGTGAGCTCGTAGAGCGCGAGCGCGCCGAGCGCGACGGCGGCGTGGTCCTCGAGATAGCCGTTGAGCTTCGTGAGGCCGGCGGTGTGGACGCGCATCACGCGATCATCCCGGACCATCTCGCGGAAGAGGAATTCCCCGTTGGCGATCGCGAGCGCGCGCCACGCGTCGTGCGTGAACACCCGCGCGCACTCGGCCACAGCGCGCAGCATGAGGCCATTCCACGAGGCAATGATCTTGTCATCACGCGCGGGCCACACACGCGCGGCGCGGGCGTCGTAGAGGATGGGGCGCGCGCGTTCGATCGTCGCGTACACCTGCTCCACCGGCACGTCGAGCCGTGCGGCGACGACGGAAGGCTCGTCGGGCACGTGGAGGATGTTCTTCCCCTCGAAGTTGCCCG
>JBOHTE010000471.1:0-1960 GCA_050733555.1 Gemmatimonadaceae bacterium
CATGGAATCCGGTTAGGGACGGGTGACAGGGCGTGCGGTGATTCCCGCTGTAGTATGGAGAGCGGGGCGCGGCGAGCGCGAGGGCAGGTCGAGCTCACGGCTGCCCGCCTGCGAGCGCGCGCACCAGGCGATAGGTGTAATTCACACCCGTATGGAATGCGGCCACACGGATCCGCTCATCGCGTCCGTGCGCGCGGACATCGTTCGCGTCAATGGCGACGCCGGACACGCCGTACACGGGCATGCCGGCGTTGCGGAGATACAGGCCGTCGGTCGCTCCGGTTTCCATGGATGGCACCACGGGGGCGCCCGGGAAGAACGTGGCGCTCACCTGTTCGATCGGTCCCATGACGTCCGGTACGAGCGGCGAGGGTGGCGATGGCTTGGCCGGGTTGACGACGGTGAGCGCGATCGCGGTGTCGTTGATCGCGCGGCGAATGGCCGCCACGACGTCGTCCTGATGATCGTCGGGGAGCATGCGACAGTTGACGATCGCACGCGCCATCTGCGGCAGCGCGTTGTTCGCATGCCCGCCTTCGAGCCGTGTGGCCACGCACGTCGTGCGTAGCTGCGCATTGAAGAAAGCGGAGCGCGCGGTGAGCCGGCGTGCGGCGTTCGTATCAGCGTGCTCGGCTACGAGTTTCATGTCGGCCCCGACATCGGGCGCCTCGGCGCTGGCGGCGCGCTCGAGATACGCGCGCGTGATCTCGTTCAGACGCATGGGAAACTCGAGCGCCGAGATGCGGGTGAGGGCGCCAGCCAGATGATAGATGGCGTTGTCCGGTACCGGTTGCGAGCTGTGGCCGCCCCGGTTGTGCACCTCGAGCTGGAGGTCCAGATATACCTTCTCGCTCGCCTGGACGTTCCGCGAGAATACCTTGCCGTTCGTGGCGAGCGGCTCGCCGCCGTCGCCGTTGATGCAGTACGCCGCATCAATGACATCGCGATGATTGGCGAGCAGCCACTGTACGCCGTTGTAGGCATCATCATCTTCCTCGCCGGACGTGAGCGCGAGGATGATGTCACGGTCCGGCGTGAAGCCATCATGCTTCATGCGGACCATGGCGGCCGTGAAGATGGCCGCCATGTCCTTGATGTCGCTGGTGCCGCGCCCGTAGAAGTAACCGTCGCGTTCGGTGAGCGTGAACGGATCGAGCGACCAGTCCGAGCGGAGCGCTTCCACGACATCGAGATGCGCGAGCAGCAGGATGGGGCGGCGCGCGCCCGTGCCGCGCAGGCGCGCGACAATGTTTTCATTGTCGGCGTTGGGACCGATCACCCGCACGTCGGCCGCGGGGAATCCCGCCGCGAGGAGACGCCGGGCAACGGCCTGCGCGGCTGGCGTGGTGTTCCCGTGATGGAACGTCGTGTTAATTCCGACGAGTTCCGCGAAGATGTCGCGGGCCAGTGCCTGGTCGGGTGTCGGTTGCTGCGCCCGCGCAGTGAGCGGACTCACGCACAGCATGCAGGCGAATGCGACTGCTGCGGAAGGGACAGGTCGGCGGCTGATCATGGATGTGGCGCGCGAATTGAACGGGGGAGGGGCAGGGTGAGCAACGACGTGGACATCGAAAGTGCGGCGAACCGGCGGCCGGCGCCAGTCTCCTTCGGGGAGCGGACGCACGGCTTGCCGCATGCGCATCCCTCCGGCACGTACCTCGCATGCGCGGTCGCTCTCATGGTGGGTCTGGCGCTCGCGGGCGTGGCCGGTACCGCCGCGGCGCAGCAGCGCGATACCACCCGTACCGACACTACACGGGCCGACACCACACGGGCCGACACCACACGGGCCGACACCACACGGGCCGACACCACTGGCGGGAAGACACGGCTCGCGCCGGTTGTAGTGAGCGGCAGCCGCGTCACCGGCGTGGATGAGCGTACACCGGTGCAGGTGGATGACATCGATCTCAACACGGCGGCGCCCGGTCCGGCATCCGCGATTCAGGCGCTCGGGCGT
>JBOHTE010000472.1:0-1615 GCA_050733555.1 Gemmatimonadaceae bacterium
GGCGATGCCGCGCGGCCTCGCGGAGAAAGCGACTGTAGCGTACTCTCACTCCGCCGCCAACAAAGTTGATATGATGTGCAGCGGTCAACATCTCGACAGCTGACCGACATATGGTGAGCAAGAGATCCGTGCCTGTTGGCCCTGCATGCATGCCGGATCACTTCACGCGCGCGATTCAGCTGTCGCCACACCCAGGGAGGCGCAGGGGGAAAGAGAAGACTCTCATTCGCAATAATGGTCTGACCCTTCCTCGGGGCGAACTCGAGCGCACGACGTTGGCGAGCGTCCGCTGCTCGCCCCCGGATGGCCCGCTACCAGTCCGATTGCCTATTGCCCCTGCGACTGCCAGACTGACCCTATGACATTGCGTCGACCCCATACCGCCAGGCTCGCGTGTCTCCTGCTGCTCCTGATATGGGCGCCAGCATACGCCCAGGCGCACGCGCGAGCGGACTCGCTGTTCAGCGGGTACAGCGCCGTGTCGCCGCACTGGCCGCACATTCGCACCATGATGACGGACTTTTTCGGCAAATGGACGCCGAACGAGCGCTCGTGGGCAGCCGGGCACTATGACTATGTGATGTCGGGAGACGCCGCCGCATGGAAGAGGGCGAATCCCGGCATTCGGCACTATCGCTACGTGTTGCTGCAGGCAACCACGCTGTCGCGCACACGCGGCGCGAACGACATCGTGTCGGCATGGTATGACGACATGGTGCGCTGGTACGCAGTCCACCCACACTTCAGGATCGAGAGCGCGTTTCTGCATCAGGCAGGACAGTCCGCGGATTCCGCGCATCGCCTCAAGCCGTGGGGGTGGGATACCTATACCTGGATCATCAACCCCGCAGACTCGGGACTCATTGCGTATTCCGAGAACCGTTTCCGGTACGCGGCGAAGGACGAGGACGGTCTGTTCATCGACAGCCAGGGTTCGGGAGACCTGCAGAAGAACATCAAGGGGTCCGCAGAATTTCCCGCCGACACGGCATGGCCGCCGGAGTCGGGAGCGTACTACAGCGCGTATGCCCGGCTTCTCTCGGATCTCGCACAGGCGCTCCGGCCCAGGCATCTCCTGCTCAACACCAGCGGATACCGATTCAAGTCCGACGTCGCGGACATCAGGGCGGCGGGCGCAACCCATATGGAGAAGGCCAACAATCCACTCAGCTCCGATCTCCCTGCGACGTGGACATTCATTGACACGCTGCTCGGAGACGGGATTTTCGTGGACCTCGTGGATGCGCTGGATTACGCGGACATGAAGGCCGTGGTGAAGAAGGACTTTGGCGGCACCGTGGACAGCGCGTACCATCGCATCAAGATGGCGGAGCTGGCGAGCTACTACATGGTCGTTCCGCCGACACCTGATCGGCTCGCGCTGCAACTCGTCAACATGTGGGACCGGCCGATATCATCCGTCTGGATTCGAGCGCAGGAAGCGAACATCGGTCACCCGTCGGGCCGCCGCGCGCGACTCACCCGAGGCGTACCCGCGGCGGATCCCACTGGTCAGAAGGTGCTGCTCTTCGCGCGCGACTTCGACCGCGCGCTCGTGCTCTTTCGCGCGCAGAGCGGATGGGGCGCGCAGCACTATGGCGACTCAACCGCGATC
>JBOHTE010000473.1:0-1860 GCA_050733555.1 Gemmatimonadaceae bacterium
GCGGTCGTGCGCGCGATCGTGTATCAGCAGCTCTCGGGGAGCGCGGCCTTCACCATTCACTCCCGACTGCTCGGGCGCTTTGGCGGCGTCACGCCGCAGCCGCAGGTGCTGCTCGACACGCCCGACAGCGAATTGCGCGCGCTGGGACTCTCGCGCCAGAAGATCGGTTATCTCAAGGATCTCTCGCGCTGCGTGGCGTGCGGCGAGGTTCCGCTGGCCACGCTGCACGATCTGGACGACGACGCGATCATCACGGCGCTCACGACGGTGAAGGGAGTGGGCGTCTGGACGGCGCAGATGTTCCTCATGTTCCGGCTCGGGCGACCGGATGTGCTGCCGGACCTCGACCTCGGCATCCGCAAGGCGATCCAGCGTGCGTACCGCACGCGCGGACTGCCCACGGCAGAACGTGTGCACCGTATCGGCGCGCCCTGGTCGCCGTTCAGTACCGTGGCCTGCTGGTATCTCTGGCGCAGCCTGGAGCTGAATGACACGTCGGGCACGCCGGCCGCGAAGCGACAGGGCGGGGGTGGCGGGCGGCAGCGGGGGACGCGGAAGGAGACTCGTGCGCGTGGCGCGAAGCGATAGCGCGCCGGCATTCGAGCTCTTCGCCGTCTGCGCTCCCGGACTGGAAGCGCTCGTCGCGGCGGAGCTCGGCGCGCTCGGCGCGACGCCCGGCGTGACGGAACCCGGCGGCTTCGCGTTCTCCGGCGATGAGCAGATGATGTTTCGCGCCAACCTGCACGCGCGCATCGCGAGTCGCATCATGGCGCGCGTGGGCCACTTTCGTGCGCGCGCGCTGAGTGAGCTCGAGCGCCGCGCAAAGCAGCTCGCATGGGAGCGCTACCTCGCGCCCGGCACGGCGGTGCAGCTTCGTGTGACGTGCCGCAAGTCGAAGCTCTATCACTCCGGCGCGGTGGCCGAGCGCATTGTGGCGGCCATCGCCGCGCGCGCAGAACGCGTTGGCGGCGTGACGCACATCCGCGCGAGCGGGATCGCCGCGGGTGATGATGAGGGCGACGATACCGCTGTCGTGCCGCATGCACAACTGTTCGTGGTTCGTGTGCTTCACGATGAGTGTTCCATCAGCGTCGACACATCGGGCGCGCT
Source organism: Gemmatimonadaceae bacterium (assembly GCA_050733555.1). Taxonomy (GTDB): domain Bacteria; phylum Gemmatimonadota; class Gemmatimonadetes; order Gemmatimonadales; family Gemmatimonadaceae; genus JADGGM01. The sequence continues at coordinate 1,111 of JBOHTE010000473.1, forward strand.
GCTGCACCGGCGTGGCTACCGCGAGGCCACGGCGAAGGCACCCATGCGCGAGACGCTGGCGGCGGCGCTCCTCGTGGCCGGCGGCTGGGACCCGAGCGCGCCCCTGCTCGACCCGATGTGCGGCGCGGGCACCATCGCCATCGAGGGCGCGCTCCTGTCGCGCCGCATCGCACCGGGCATCAGGCGCAGCTTTGCCTGCGTGCAATGGCCCGGGGCCGACACGCGCGCCTGGCAGGCGCTGCTCGACCGGGCGCACGGCGCCGCGCTGCCGCGATCGCGCGCGCCGATTCTCGCGTCGGATCGCGACGCGGGCGCCGTGGAGGCGGCCCGCGCCAATGCGGAGCGCGCGGGCGTGGCGGGTGACATCGAGTTTTCACGGCGCGCACTGTCCGCGGTGACGCCGCCCGACGCGCCCGGGTGGCTGGTGACCAATCCTCCCTACGGCAAGCGCATCGGGGACGCGCCGGCATTGCGCGATCTCTACGCCACGCTCGGCCGCGTGGCGCGACGCGGTTGGCCGGGGAGCACGCTCGTCGTGCTTTCCGCGGATCGTGTGCTCGAGCGGCAGCTCGGCCTGGAGTGCGCGCCGCTTCTCCGCACACGGAATGGCGGGATCGCGGTGCGAGTGATGCGCTGCGGCTGATGTGGTACGGCTGATGTGGTACCGGTGATGCGGCGCGGGTGATGCGCTACGACGCGCGCGGCCGCGCGGCCGTGGGCTCGCCGTGTTCGTGCCGGCGGAGGTCATCC
>JBOHTE010000474.1:0-5740 GCA_050733555.1 Gemmatimonadaceae bacterium
GCCATGACGCGTGGGACCGGGCCGCTCCCCGGGCGCCACTACCTGTCGTCCGGCTCCGGCGCCGCCGCGCTCCTTCCCAGCAAGCCGTCCTGATGCACGGCATGCACGATGGCCACACTCGTCTGCATGACCGCTGACGCGCTCGCGCGCTCGCCACGGCCGGCGAGCACCTCGGCCAGTTGCGCGCCCGTGAAGGCATAGGCCAGCGGGATTCCCACCGAGGATGCATCCACCCAGTCGCCATGGTGAATGATGGCGGCCCGACCCTGGAACACGTCGCCCCACAGTGCACGCGAGCGCGCGACGTCGTACCATCCGCCACCGCGCACGTGGAGCGTGTCGCTACCCGAGGCGGCCGGCGGGAGAAAGACCTTGTTGGCCAGCCCCTGCGCGAGAATCGAATCGCCCAGCCCCATGCGCTGTGCGTAGTCCCCCGTGGTGCGACTGATGTAGATCGGGCGTTCGGGCCAGCTGTCGGCGATCATGCGCAGCACGACGATGTCCTTGCGCTCCAGCACGCCTCCGCCATCCGCGAGCTGCGGCAGGTTGCGCGGATCCACGCGCACCCTGAGCCCCGCCTTCTGCAGCACGGCCGGTTCACGCAACTCCAGGTAATCCGGGATGGCATCCGCCTGCGCCAGAGTCATGTGCAACGGCGACCCTGACGGCATGGGCCACTTCCGGCCGCGGTAGATGGCTGGCCCGTGCGCCGCATCGTACGGATAGATGGGACGGCGAACGATCCCGCGGACGTACCAGTCCGTGTTGAGCAGCGACAGGACCGCGACCGTGACGTCCTTGCGAATGCCTTCCACGTCCTGCGCGTACCAGAGCGGGAAGGTGTCGTTGTCGCCGTACGTGATGAGGACACCGTATGGCTCGACGGACTCGAGCAGATCGTGCGCGAACGCCAGCGCCGTCGTGTCGCCGCGGCGTGATGCCGCAGTCCAGTTGCTGGCGAGGGGCTCGATGGCAAGGAGCAGAATGGGCGCCGCCACCGCGAGCGTCACCGCGCGCAGTCGCGCGTCCGGCTCGCGCGCGAGCGACGGCGCGCGCTGCAGCGCCGCGCCAAGGCGCGCGGCGCAGGAGCGCCACGCCGCTATGAGCGCCAGCGCCACCCAGATGCCCCACGGCGAAAAGCTCCAGATGAAGAAATAGTCGCGATCGCGTACTTCGCGCTCCACGGCGGCCAGCGCCGATGGCTGGGTTGCGCCGTACTTGAAGTTGAGATAGTACACGAGCACGATCGACACCGTCGCCATGTACGTGATGAAATACCAGGCGCTCGATCGGTCGTGGCGCCAGTGCAGGCGCGCACCGGCAATGCCGAGCAGCAGGAAGGTCAGCGCCAGCGCGAGCTGCTGTCGGGGATGCTCGCCGTGCGGGTCGCGCATCCACTGCCAGGTGAAGTAGTACCACCACATGCCCACCTGCGCCGTGAATGGCGCCTGGCGATTCATGAGCGCCGGCTTGCCGTACTGCTCGCGATTGAAGTTGAACAGGAACGCCTTGTACGTCCCGGCCGAGAGCGTGCAGGAGAGATGCAGGCCGGTGCGACAGGCGGTGGGCTCGCCCTCGTTGAGAGGCGGATGGAAGGCGGCGCGGATTGGCTGCGTGGCGAACGGCGTCACGCCGAGCGCGAGCGCGCCGGTGCACGCCAGGAGCAGCCGCCAGCGGGAGAGCGTCCGGGGACGCCGCGCAAGGACGGCGAGCAGCACGGCTGGTGCCGGCAGACACCCGGCCATGTGATTGGCGTAGCCGAGTCCGCAGAGATACGCGATCAGCACGAGCAATCGCCCGGCGCCGGGCGCATCGGGGTCGCGTGACCAGCGCATGGCCAGCCAGGAGATGGCGGCGATCCCGGCCAGCGCGACGGTGTACACCTTCTCGTTCACCACCGACTGATTCCACACCGTGAACGCGGTCGCGCCGATGAGTGCTCCGAAGGCCGCACCCAGCCGGCGTATCCATCGCTCGGCGACCCACGCGGAGAGCACCTGCTCGGTGACCAGGAACCAGAGTCCCGCCGAAGCCGCGCTCGCGAGGGCGGCCAGAATGTTCACGCGCACGGCGATGCTGCGGGCCAGTGGCAGAATCGTGAACACGCGTCCCAGCAGCACGAACAGCGGATTCCCGGGCGGATGCGGGAGTCCCATGGTGTAGGCGGCGGTGATGTATTCGCTCGTATCCCACAGCGCGGTCGTGGGCGCCAGCGTCGCGAGGTAGAGGCCGGCAATGGCGACCGCGACGAGCGTCGCGGTCAGATAGGATGGTGCGGAGTGCGCCGGCCCGGGCTGCGACCGGCGCGCCATCGGCTCATGGGGAGAAATTTTTCTCTCCGAGGCCGGTGCCGGCCCCCGGGCGGGTCGTTGGTGGGTCATGGATCAGCCGTTCGTCAGGGATGCGGCGTGGTGCGCCCGGTCCCGAGGGCCAGCGCCGCCCAGGCGCGGACGCGCGGATTCGGATCGTTGGCCATAGCGGCGCGCGCGACGGCGACGGTATCGGTGCGCTGCGCCAGCCCGGTCACGGCATACGCGCGCGACTCCCAGCGCGTATCGTGCATCAGCGCTGTGAGCACCTGGCGCGTCGGTGCCAGCCGCACCACGGCCAGTGGCGTCGCCAGCGTCAGCGTCAGGACCGTCGTGCACAGCAGCGCGGTTCTCGCGGGTGCGTGCGTATCGTGCGGGACGACGATGGCGGCGAGTCGCGCGCGGAGGCCGGTGCGCCGCACGAGCGCCCGCGCGGCCGCGGTGAGGCGACGGGAGCCACAACACCCGGCCGCCGTATCCGCCAGCAGCGCCGCGTAGTCACTGGCGCGGATGCCGGCGTGCAGCACGCGGTCATCGCAAGCCAGCTCGCTTTCGTCGCGAAGACGTCGCGCCACCCACCATGCGCCAGGGTGGAACCAGAGCAGTGCGCACACGACCCGACCGGCCAGGGTGAAGGCCACATCGGCGGCGCCGACGTGCGCCACTTCGTGGAGCAGCACGGCACGACGCCGGGTGTCGCTCCAGTCCAGTGCCGGTGCCGGGAGCAGCACGACCGGACGGAATGTACCGCAGGTGAGCGGCACGCCGTCAGCGGCTGTCACGCGTACCTCGATTCGCCGCGCCACGCCGAGTGCGGCGCGCGCATCGTCGAGCAGGCTGCCCCAGTACGGGTCGCCGAGCGGGTGCGAACTCCGCACGGCCTGCCGCGCATGCCGCCATCCGAGCGCGACGGGAGCGAGGACGGCCACGACGCCAGCCCAGTAGAGCGCCGCGAGATCGCGAATGATCCGGGCGGCGCCGGTCGAAGGCCCCAGCGGCGCCGCGACACGATCCAGCGCCATCTGCACGCGGCCCAGCGCCACGAGTGGCGACGCCAGCGCGTCGGGCACCACCCATGCCATCCAGTGCACCGGGAGCCAGCGACCCAGACAGATGAGGAGCAGCGCGATCATCCCGGATCGCCAGACGAGTGCGCGCGTGCCGGCCGGAGCGCGTCGCACGAGCGTGGCGCCGGCCAGCGCGGCGGCGAGCGGTGCGGTCGCCAGCAGCGACACGCTGTACACCTGGGCCACGGCGCGCGCGCTGTCGGCGGGCGCGAACAACGTTCCGGCCATCGCGATCATGCTCAGCGCCCCTCGTCGCGCAGATGACGCAGCACGGCCTCGAGTTCCTGTCGCTCATCCGCGGTGAGCGGCCGGTCCGATGCGTCCAGCAGCGCGGCGACCGCCGCCGATCGCGAGCCGTTGAAGAACGTGCCCAGGAGATGCCGGAGGGCCGATCGCCGCGCAACGCTCCGCGGCGTCGTGGCGAAGTAGACGTGACGGGGCCCGTCCTTGGCGTGCCGGAGATGCCCCTTGCGTTCGAGAATGCGCAGCAGTGTACGCACCGCGGCGGCACAGGGTGGATCCGGCAGACGCTCGCGCACGTCGGTCGCCGTTGCCCGGCCCAGCCGGTAGACGACATCCATGATCTGCCGCTCGCGACGGCTCAACGTGGCGGCCATGGGTGGCGGGGACGGGCGATGCGATGCGGTCATGACAGCCGGGGCAGTGGTCCACGTGTGGCTGGCGAACGTCGGCGTTTGCCTGGTGACAATATTTTATCTCCCGCGTGCGCCGTCAAGCGCACCCCCTTTCCATCCGCGGCCTTCCCATGCACCTTGCGGAACCCTGGTCCGTGCCTGCCGGCATGCCGCGCGTGCCGCGGAGCCCATCCGGACCCGTCCCGCTCAACCGTTCCGCCAGCGTGATGTCATCCACCCACCTCATCCGTGCGTGTCGCCCGGTCATGATCCTCATGGCCGTGCTCGCCGCCCCAGCCGTCGCCGCGCAGCAGCTCGGCTGGAAGGGCACGACCGACGCGAGTGCCTCGCTCTTCTTCGGCAACACCAGCCAGTGGGTCGTCGCCGGCGGATCACAGCTCGCCTACAGCGACAGCGCCATCGAGGTCCGGGGTGAGCTCCACGCGGACTACGCGGAGACCGCCACGGACTCCGGCAGCAGCGCCGTCAGCCGCCGGGCATGGCTGGTTTCCGTCGGCGCCGACTGGACGCCCTATGCACACCTGTCGCCATTCGTGCTGGGCAGCGCGCAGTCCAGCCTGCAGCAGCGCATCGCGCGTCGCTACTCCGCGGGCGCCGGCGGCACGCTGTCACTCGTCCAGAAGCCGGATGCCGCCCTGAGTACGAGCCTGGCGCTGCTCTGGGAACACACCACGCCCACGGTTCCCGACTCGACGACGACTCTGGATGGGTCACGCCTGCGCTGGTCGTTCCGCCTCAAGGTGAGCCGCACGCTCGACGAGCGCGTGCACTTCACGCATGTCAGTTTCTATCAGCCCAGCGTGAAGGCCATGCAGGACTTCACGCTCACATCCACCACCACGCTGGCCTTCGATCTGAACAGGACCTTCGCGCTCACGTCATCGCTGTACGACACCTACGACAGCGAGGCGCGCCGCCGCGGGGCGCACAGCAACAACGATGGCCAGCTGCTGCTGGGTCTGCGCGCGCGGTACTGATGCGTCAGGCGTCCGTACGCGGCTGGCCTGGCGCGCGTCGGGGAAGTACGCCTCGAGCACGCTGCGCACCATGCGTTCCGGTTCGCCGGTGAAATTCAATCCGTTGCTCAGGACGATCACCGCCAGTTCGTCGTCGGGAAAGATCGCGTTGTAGCAGTAGCCGCCGGCGCCTGGTGCGAGCCCGTTGTGCCAGACTTCGCGATGGCCCGCGAGCGATGCCGGTACGAATCCCATGGCATAGGTCACGGGCGTCCCGTCCGTCAACTGCCCGGCGCTCCAGAGATCGTGCATGGACGTGGCATCGAGTACGCGTCCCTGGAGCAACGCGATGTCCCACCGGGCCAGATCGGTGGCGCTGGACACGATGCCGCCGGCGCCGTAGAACAGGTCGAGGCTCAACGTGAACTGCGTCGTGAACGCACCGGTGCCCTGGTACGGTGTGGCCGTGCCAGCCTGCGCGGCGTAGCCCGAGCCGGTGGCGCGCATGTGCAGCGGCGCGAAGATCTCCCGTCGCAGCCAGGTCCCGTAGGGCATGGCGCTCGTCCGGGCGACGATGTCGGCGAGCGCGGCGTAGTTCGTGTTGCTGTACGCCCAGCGCGTGCCCGGCGCGAAATCGGCGGAGTCGGTGCGCAGGATGCCGAACAGCGTCGCCGGGGCAATGACGCCCTGCAGCGGCCAGTGGTGCTCGTCGGTGCGCGGAAAGTTGTGCAGGCCGGACGTCTGGTTGAGCA
>JBOHTE010000475.1:0-1248 GCA_050733555.1 Gemmatimonadaceae bacterium
CCATCTGCACGATCTCGTCGATGAGCAGCGGGTGTGCACTGAACACGAACCGCGCGATGAGCGCGTACGCGGCGAAGGCGACGAGTGCGATGCCGATTGACGTGATGACGGGACGGCGTGAGAAGAACGAGGTGGGGCGCGCGGTGGCATCGCTGCGCCACAGCCACTTCAATCCGCGTGATGTGGAGGAGATCGCGAGAATAAGCCCGGCGCCGAGTGCAATGGCGCTGCCATATAGCCAGTCGGCGCCATTCTGCGCGTAGCCTGGGGCGCTCGCGCCGCCCGGAATCCAGTTCGCGATGGGCAGGAACGCGAGGCAGGCAACGGCGACTGCCGCCACCACGAAGACGACGCGGAACGGCCGCGCCGGGTGTTCAGTCACTCGCCGACTCTCGCGCCGGTGGCCGAACCGGCCGCTGCCAGGGCGGTTGTATCAATACGTGTAAACGTGTTGGTGGTCTCGTCGAACAGATACGGAACGCGCTCCGGCGCGAGTCGGATGAGACGAATGTCGTCGAGACCCCTGTCGTTGACCTTCCACGCGCTCGCGCGACTCAGTTCGGGATCGTTGGCGATAAGCGTGAAATTGGGATTGTGCCGCGGATCGTATCTTACAAAGACGATGGTGCGTGTGCCCGGCAGCATGGCGACGTTCACGTTGAAAGCCGTCAACTGCCGAGCACGAAGATTGTGTAGCTGGCGCCAGGTCTGCAGCGAGGAACGATACAGCGGGCAGAACAGGACTCCCACTATCAGAAGGCTCAACGCGGCCTGTCGTGACGGCAGGGAGGGATGCAGTGATCGCAGGCTCACGCTGGCGGTGCCGAAATACGCGAAGCATCGCCACATGCCCAGCGCCGTCACGCACGCCAGAACCGGATAGAACTCCAGGTAGTACAGCGTCCAGAACGCGGGGTGCGCGTAGAGCGCATATCCCGCGATGACGACCGCACTCGAGACGAGGGCGAAGCCGATCTCGGCCTGGATTGTCACGAGGCCCAGAACGGCGAAGAGCGCCAGCGGCAGGCGCCAGCTTCCCCAGAAATCTCGCGCAAGCGCAATCAACTGCGTGACGAGATGTGCGGGAACCGCCTGCGCCGTATGCCGCGCGTGCATCGCGCGGAACATGGACGTCAAATTCACCATGTCCGGTGGGAGTGCGCGTAGCTGAGGCGTGCTATCCGCTCCGAAGCCAATGCGATCAAACGGAAAATACGTCCGGGCATAGACGCTCCAGGGGAATCGGAG
>JBOHTE010000476.1:0-8571 GCA_050733555.1 Gemmatimonadaceae bacterium
GCGCCGGCCATGCCTGGCGGCGGCGGCATGGGCGGCATGTACTGACCCACGCACCGGACACACGAACGCCCCGGGAGAGCAATCTCCCGGGGCGTTCGTGTGTCCGGTGTGACGTGCGACGTTACAACGCCAGCGATAGCTGCGTGCCCACATGGCCGCCGGCGCGGAACGGTCCGCAGGGACGATCCTGCGACGCCGCGTGGACCGTGCCCTGGAAGGCCGTATCACGCAACGCCTGCTTCACGGCACGCAGGGCGAGCGCCGGCTCATTGCAACGTCGGCTGAGGTGCGCGAGGATCACGTGCGCGAGTCCACGATGCGCCGACTCCGCGGCCAACTCGGCGCCGGCTTCGTTGCTCAGATGACCCAGGTTGCTCGCGATGCGCTTCTGCACCGACGCCGGATACGGTCCGCACCGCAGCCGCTGCACGTCGTGATTCGTCTCCACAACGAGCAGGTCCAGATCACACAGCTGCTGGCGCAGCGATCCGGTCGCCCGCCCGAGATCGTACGCGATGCCAGCGCGAGCGCCGCTCGATCGCGCCGTTGCGATGATGGCGATCGGCTCCGCGGCATCGTGCGAAACGCCGTGGGTACGCAGCGCGAAATCGCCGAGCGCGACTTCTTCGCCCGCCCGGAACGCCTGTGCCCCGCACGTCGCGAGCTCCGGCAGCGCCGCGATGGTGCCCAGTGTGGCGTGCAGCGACCAGCCCCAGCGCGCCGCGCTCGCGCATGCGCCGCGCACGTGGTCGTGATGCTCGTGCGTCAGCACGAGCGCCGTGATGGAGTCGCACGGCACACCAATCTGCGACAGTCGTGTCGCAAGGACGCGAGGGGGGAAGCCTGCATCGATGAGCACGCGGGTTCCGTCGCTCTCAAGCAGCGTCGCGTTGCCCGCGCTCCCGCTTCCCAGGATCCAGAGCCGCATCAGTTGTCATCCAGCCGCAGCGCGTAGGCCGCCGCGAGCTGGCGGCGCGCGCCATCGCCAAATGCGACGCCCCGCCGCGCCATTGCCCGTGTCGCGGTCTCGAGGAAGCCGTCGAGCCGGTACACGCCCAGCGCATCTCCCTCTCCCCACGAGAAGGGGGCGACGCGTTTTGGCGGCATCACACTCCCGTACAGGTTCGAGCCCGCCCCCACGATGCTGCCCGTGGTCAGTCGCGTGCCGATGCCGGTCTTGCTATGGTCGCCGAGAAACGCACCGAGTTTTGTCTCGCCGGTATCACGCATTCCGCCCGGCGTCCACAGATGTACCGTGCCGTAGGTGTTCTTGAGGTTGCTCGTGATGGTCCCGGCGCCCAGGTTCACCCAACGTCCGAGGTATGAGTGCCCCACGAAGCCGTCGTGCCCCTTGTTGGCGTGTCCGAGCATGACGGTTTGACTCAGCTCGCCATGCGCGATGCACATCTCGCCGATGGAACACCCGCTCACGCGGTCACTCAGAATGGTGGCACCCGCCGCGATGGCGCACGGCCCCACGAGCCGCGTGAAGGCACGCACCGTCGCGCCGGCACGAATCAGGATCGGGCCGTCGCTGGTGTCGAAGCAGACGGCCGGCTCGACGATGGCTCCCTGTTCGACGAACACGTTCCCGCGCCCCAGACGGATCGCCTCGGCCGGCATGCTGCACGAAAGTCCTGGTCCCAGTGCTTCGATGTCCTCGCGCAGGAGCGGCGACAGCATGGTGATGAAGTCCCACACGTTGTCGAGCCACCGTCCCGTGAGGCGGGCCACGTGCGAACCGGCCGCACCCAGTGACTCCAACGGCTCATCACCGCCGGTCAGCTCCCGGGCCGACAGCTCGTGCCCCAGTCGCACGGCGGCCACGCGGCCCTCGCACGTCCAGACATCTGCGCCTGCCGTACCCGGCTGCAGCGACACCACGCATCGGGAGTTGGCGAGGATGGCGCCTGCGGGTACGGTGCCCAGTGCTACCGGCGGCGCATCGAACTCCTCAAAGTGCTCGAGGTGCGCCGCACTGAGTGAAGCGCACGCGGACGCGCCGAGCGCCCCCTCCCATCTCCGGCGGATGAGCTCCACACCGGCGCGCATTTCCCCCAGCGGACGCGTGAGCGCAAAGGGTGCGAACGACCGGGCGCAGGCGTCATCGTACAAATAGAGCGCGGTCACGGCCGATCCCGGACCGTACGGGGGAGCGCGTCGAGCAGCGTCTTCAGATCAGCGGCCTTCTCGATCGTGGTCACCATCGTCATGCCCCCGCCGCTCACGACTACGAGATCCGAGACGCCGTACAGCACCACCGTTTCGCCCTCCGCATGCACGACGTTGTTCCGCGCCTGCACTAGATGCACATCACCGGAAGCCGCGTTTCCCTCCGCATCAGTCATCCGCACCCGATGCAGCGCTGCCCAGGTGCCGACGTCATCCCAGCCGAAGTCTCCGGGCAGGACCAGCACCCTGGCGCTGCGTTCCAGCACCCCCTGGTCCACCGAGATGGGTGAGACCGCGCCGAAGAAACCGCGCAGATCGCCACGCGCCGCCAGCGGCAGGGCAGGGGCGACTTCGGGAGTGTGCGCCGTGACTTCGGCCAGGAAATCGCCGGCGCGCCAGGCAAAGATGCCGGAGTTCCACAGGTATCCGTCCGACACCATGCGAGCTGCGGTCGCACGGTCCGGCTTCTCGACGAAACGTGCGACCCGGCGCGCGTCGCCATCGTTCACGACGCTCCCCGGCTGGATGTAGCCGAAGCCGGGATCGGGCCGAACGGGCACGACGCCGACTGTCACGAGGCTCTGCTGCTCCGTCGCGACCTGCGCGGCGCGCGTCAGCGTGTCCCGGAAGGCCGCCGGATCGCTGATGCACCAATCGGCGTGCACGCAGATCATGGCGGCACCCGCGTTTGCCTGACGCTGTACTTCCACGGCGGCCCAGGCCAGGGCGGGCGCGGTTCCCGCCGAGCGCGGTTCCGCGATGACATTGGTCGCGGGAATCTCGGGAAGCAGCGTGCGCACCACCGGGGCGAGCTGCTCGTTCGTGAGAATGAGCATGTGCTCGGCCGGCGCGAGCGGAGTGAGACGCGTCACGGCATCGAGCAGCAGCGGATCCGATCCTGCCAGAGGCAGCAACTGCTTCGGCCTTCGTGGTGTGCTCAGCGGCCAGAAGCGCGAGCCGACGCCGCCCGCGAGAATCACAATCCACGGATTCACGAACTGCCTGCCCCGGTGTCCTCCGCTGGCACGCCCGCAAGCTCCGCGATGCGTCCGTAGAGCTTTTTCGGACTGAACGGCTTGGTGAGGAATGCGCTCGCGCCCAGCGCCATCGCCTCACGCTGATGCTGTTCCTGTCCCGCGGCCGTGAGAATGATGCAGGGCAGTCCGGCCCAGTCCGGCTCGGCCCGGAGACGCGTGAGCACATCCAGCCCGCTCAGCTCCGGCATCATCAGATCCAGGAGAATCACGGCGATGTGCTTGTCCTGTTCGAGCGCTTGCAGGGCCTCACGCCCGTCATAGGCCAGCGTGACCGCAAACGGGCCCTGCTCGAGCTTCATCTTGATGATGCGGCCGATATGTGGTTCGTCGTCGGCCACGAGAACGTGAACCGGCTCATTGGCGCGGGCCATCTCAGACCAGCGAAGCGATATGCGAGCGATGCCGGCGCAGCTCGTAGAGCAACGCGCCGGCATTGGCGTCCGCGCGGGCCAGCACGAGCAGGATCGTGTCGTGGGTGAGCACGGAGACGAAGGCCACGCCGCGCTCGTATTCGAGAATGGCCATGGTCAGCGCGCCAGGGCCATCGTGCGAGCCGAACTCGTCGGCAGCGGAAACGACGGATGGGATGAGCGCCGCGGCGCTCTCGCGATCGATGCCCTCCGAACTGTCGCCGTCAATGAGCAGGCCGTCGCGCCCAAGCAGAATGGCGGCCTCGACTCCATCCCGCCGGCGCAGCGCGCCAACGAGGTCGCGAATTGTGGGCATGTGCGCTCCAACGTCAGGTGGTGCGAAGCTAGACCGCGCCAAGGGTGAAGTCAAGCGAAGACAATCGCTTGAACTCTCTCGGCTCGCGTACGATCTTTCTGCCACTCACAGCCGCGGGCATTCCCATCCATGTGCAGGCTAATGCGGTCCCGACTCTTGCTCTTCGGCACGAGCGTGCTGCTCATCGCGGCCGCGTCCGCGTGCAGCAACCCGTTCGCGGTCACGGCCAATGTGCGGGTGTTCGACGACACCATCGCCGTGTACGGCTTGTCGGAGGCGCCGCCGGGCGCCCCCACGGCGCTGTACACTGCTTCTGCGCGGCCGGTGTCGGCGGACCCTTCACAGAACTACGATCTGGTCTTCGATGTCCGACGGGACTCGTCGGGCACGATGCGTGGCTTCGTACTGCCGCCCAAGGTGGTCGCGCTGTTCGGCAACGCGGGCATCCTCCGTGACTCCGTGCACGTATTCGACGACATCAAGCAGGCTCCCGTCAGCGGCTACGATGACTCCACGGCGGTGGCAGTCAAGCCGGGCGATGTGCTGCTGATCCAGGCACACACGGTGGCGTGCTCCGGCGAGGTGCTGACGCAGCGCCAGGTGATGTACTCGAAGATCGTGATTGACAGCGTGAACACGTCGGAGTTCGATCCGATCACCAATCCTGCCGGGAGCTCGATCTACTTCCGCATTCGCGTGGATCCGAATTGCGGATTCATTTCCTTCGCCGACGGAATCCCCACGTTCTGACGTGCACGATCTCAGACTGCTCCGGGAAAACGTCGCGGCGCTGCGCGATGGCATGCGGCGCCGCGGCAAGCTGGACACGCTCGGCCCGATCATCGATCGGGCCGACGCAGTCGATCGCGAGCGCCGCCAGCTGCTTCAGCGGATCGAGGAGCGCCAGGCCGAACGCAACGCCGCCAGTCAGGAAGTGGCGCGGCGCAAGCGTGCCGGCGCCGCGGCGGACGAACTGATTGCGCAAACGCGCGCGCTCGGCAGCGACATCGCCGCGGACCAGTCGCGCTACGACGCGCTGGCTGCGGAACTGGAGCGCCTGTGGTACGAGCTGCCGAACCTGCCGCTCGCCGACGTGCCCGAGGGCGGAGAGAGCGCCAACACGATCGTCCGTTCGTGGGGAACGCCGCGCGATGCGGCGGGCGTGCTGCCGCACTGGGACATTGGCGCGCGCCTGGGGATTCTCGACCTGCCGCGCGGTGCCAAGATCACCGGTTCGGGATTCGTCGTGATGCGCGGCCTCGGCGCGCGGCTGGTGCGCGCGCTGATGTCGTACATGCTCGATCTGCACACGCGGGAGCACGGCTACGAGGAGGTGTGGGTCCCGTTCCTGGTCAACCGGCAGTCGATGACCGCCACCGGCCAGCTCCCGAAGTTCGAAGAGGACGCGTATGTCGCGACGGATGACCTGTTCCTGATTCCCACCGCTGAAGTGCCGGTCACCAATCTGTATCGCGACGAAGTGCTGGACGCCGCCGAGCTGCCGAAGGCGATGACGGCATATTCGGCGTGCTTTCGCCGTGAAGCCGGCGCACATGGCAAGGATACCCGTGGCCTCATTCGCGTGCATGAATTCGACAAGGTGGAGCTCGTCCGCTACTGCGCGCCCGAGCGGTCGCCCGCGGAGCTCGAGCTGCTGCTCTCCCACGCGGAGCGCGTGCTGCAGGACCTCGGACTTCCGTATCGGGTGGTGCTGCTCGCCGCGGGTGATACCGGCTTTGCCGCGGCGAAGACGTACGACATTGAGGTGTGGGCGCCGGGTGTCGGCGCCTGGCTCGAGGTGTCGTCGTGCTCGAGCTTCACCGACTTCCAGGCACGCCGCGCCAGCATTCGCTATCGGCCGGGCGCGGGGGAAAAGCCGCGGCTGGTGCACACGCTCAACGGCTCCGGTCTCGCGTTCCCGCGCACGATCATCGCGCTGCTCGAACACTACCAGCGCCCTGACGGCGTCGTGACGGTGCCCGAGCCGCTCCGGCCGTATTTGGGCACGGACGTTCTCGGCTGATCGCATGCGCCGAAGCGCGCCGGTCATCGTGCTGGGCGCCGTTCTTGCCATACTGCTCGGCGCCTACATCGTCTACTCGCAGCGCGTCGTCCTCGAGCTGCGTCACGACGCCGGCCGCTACGGGCGCATGTACGCCAGCGTCTTCCGGGCGCTCGCAGATCCGCGCGAGGAGTCCGGCAGCGCGGCGCTGCTGGATCTCTCCAAGACCATTGGCGAGCTGGGCGTGCCGGTGATTCTCACCGACACGGCTGGCCGTCCGACGGCCACCGCGAATCTCCCCTTCACGGTGGGATTGAATGACCCGCGCGTGCGCCAGTACATCACCGTACTGGACCGCCAGAATCCGCCGGTCGTCGAACCGGGTTTCGGCATGGTGCACTTCGGCGACAGCAAACTGATCACCAGTCTTCGCTTCATCCCGGTTCTTCTGGCCTCGCTGCTGGTGCTGGTCTTTCTCGCCGCGATCTATGTCGTGCGCACGCGCAGCCGCGCGGATCGGGAGCGCGTATGGGCGGGCATGGCGCGCGAGTCCGCGCACCAGCTGGCCACGCCGTTGTCGAGTCTCAGCGGGTGGCTCGAGCTGCTGCGGGAACGCGGTGGCGACGACGTGTCCCAGTCGGCGCTGTCGCACATGAGCGGTGATCTCGAGCGGCTCGAGCGCGTGTCGCACCGGTTCGAGCGCATTGGCCGGCCGCCCCGGCGCGACAAGCTGGATCTCGGTGACCTCGTCATTCGCGTCGGTGCGTACTTCCAGGCCCGCGTGCCCACGCTGGCGCACACGGTCACGATCGTGGCCGCGCGCGGCAACGAGCCGGTGATCGTGGCGGGCGACGAGGTACTGCTCGAGTGGGCGCTGGAAGTGCTGGTGAAGAACGGTCTCGATGCACTCGCGGGCCGCGGGGGGCGGATGTACCTGACGACCCGGCGACTCGATCCCGATCGTGTGCGGATCCGCGTGGCGGACGATGGGCCGGGCGTGCCGCGCGAACTTCGGGCGCGGATCTTCGAGGCCGGATTTTCGACGAAGGAGTCGGGCTGGGGCATTGGTCTCTCGCTGGCGCAGCGGATCGTCGAGGAAAATCATGGTGGGCGGCTGGTGCTCGCGCCGTCCGAGAAAGGCGCGACCTTCGACGTTATACTTCAGGGATGACTGCATCGAACACCTCTGCGGACGCGCTGGCGGGACTGAACCCATCGCAGCGGGCTGCGGTGCTCCACTTTGAAGGCCCGATTCTGGTGCTGGCGGGCGCGGGGTCCGGCAAGACGCGTGTGCTCACGACGCGCATCGCGCGCCTGATCGAGCACCATGGGGTGGATCCGCGGCACATTCTCGCCGTGACCTTCACGAACAAGGCGGCCAACGAGATGCGGGAACGCGTGGCGCGCCTGCTGGGCGAGGAGCCGGCCGGGATGTGGGCGGGCACGTTTCACGCCATCGGCGCGCGCATGCTCCGCCGCGAAGCACCGCTCGTGTCGCGCACGACACGCTTCACCATCTACGACGAGGACGATGCCCTCGCGGCCGTGCGGCGCGTGATGGAGCGACTGCACATCTCCACGAGGGAATGGGCACCAAAGGCGATTCGTCGCGCGATCTCCGACGCCAAGAACGCGCTCGTGTCGCCCGAGGACTACGCGCGCCTGGCGTTCGACCCGCTCTCACGCGCCACGGCTCCGGTGTATGCGCAGCTCGAGGCCGCGTTGCGCGAGGCGAACGCCGTGGACTTCGATGACCTGCTCCTCCTTCCCGTTCGGCTGCTCGACACGCACGAGGACAGGCTGGCGGAGTATCGGCAACACTTTCAGTTCGTGCTGGTGGACGAGTACCAGGACACGAATCGGGCGCAGTACCGCTTCATTCGTCTGCTGGCTGGCGAACACGGCAACGTCCTCGTGGTGGGCGATGACGATCAGTCCATTTACGGTTGGCGCGGGGCGGACATCCGCAACATTCTCGACTTCGAAAAGGATTTTCCCGACGCGGCGATTGTGCGACTGGAGGAGAACTACCGCTCCACGCCGGAGGTCCTGGACCTCGCCAATGCGGTGATCAGTGGCAACACGGCGCGGCGCGGCAAGACGCTTCGCGCCACGCGTGCATCCGGAGAACGGGTCACCATCGTGGACGCGGTGGACGAGCGCGACGAGGCCGACTACGTCGCCGACGAGATTCTCGCGCGTCGCGGGGCGCAGCGCGATCTGGCGCTCGCGGACATGGCGGTGCTGTATCGCACGAATGCCCAGAGCCGTGCGCTCGAGGATGCCCTGCGCCGGCGCGCCATCCCCCACCGGCTCGTCGGCGCGGTGCGCTTCTACGACCGGCGCGAAATCCGGGACCTCATGAGCTATCTGAAACTCATCGCGAACCCCGCGGACAACGAAGCGTTTCGCCGCGCCGTGGCCGTACCGCGCCGCGGACTCGGCGACGCGACCATCGATGCGCTCGATGCGCTCGCGCGCCGCGCGGCGGTGCCGCTGCTCGACGCTGCCGCGCGACCGGACCTGCTGGACAGCATCAGGCCCGCCGCGCGCCCTGCGCTCATCGGATTCGCCACGCTCGTGGCGCGCCTGCGCGCGCGCGCGGTGGACGCATCCGTCGATGAGCTGCTGCGC
>JBOHTE010000477.1:0-4288 GCA_050733555.1 Gemmatimonadaceae bacterium
CTGTTGGTGCTCAATCGCGCGAAGCCGAGGCTGCCTTGCAGCAGGACCCGCGAGATGGGATACGCGCATCCGGCGATGGCACCTGAGCCTAACGGAAGGCTCGCCGTGGAACGCGCCGTCTGTGACAGGCGTGCGCGATCGCGGTCGAGCGGCCAGAAGTGCGAGAGCATCCAGTGTGCCGCCGACACGGGCTGTGCGCGCTGGAGGTGGGTATAGGACGGCATGAGCACACCGTCCGCCGCGAGCGCGCCGGCGTGATCGAGCATCACCTGCTGCAGCGCGCGCACCGCGGTGTCGAGGGCAACGGTGGCGTCCATGGCCCAGAGGCGCGTCGCGGTAGCCACCTGGTCGTTGCGGCTACGGCCCGTGTGCAGCCGCGAGGCCAAGTCGCCGATCTCCTCGTGCAGCATGCGATCGATCATCGTGTGCACGTCCTCGTCGCCCGGCGCGGGCTGGGTCCCATGCCGAAGATGGGCGGCTACGGCGTCGAGTCCTTCCTCGATGCGCGTGCTGTCGTCAACCGAGAGGATGCCGGCGCTCCAGAGGGCGACGGCCCACGCCTTGGAGAGGCGCACGTCGAAGGGCCAAAGGCGGAAATCGGTGCCAATGGAGCGATTGAGCGCGTCGAGCGCCGGGGCGGTTTCGCCGGAAAAGCGGCCGCCCCAAAGCTTGTGCGCAGGCTCGGCACTGGTGACGAGCTTGAGCGAGGTCACGCGATGGCGAGCGACTTCCGCGGCGCTCCCTCTGTAGCGGCAGCTTCGGACGCGGCGAGCTGCTGGTCCTTGAGCGCGCGGACGCGCTGAGAGAGGCCATAGAGCCGGATGAAGCCCGCGGCATCGCTCTGCTGATATACATCGTCCTCGCCGAAGGTGACGAAGCGCTCGTCGTAGAGCGCCTGCTCGCTTGTGCGGCCCGCGATGGTGACGGTGCCCTTGTAGAGGCGGAGCGTGATGGAGCCGGTGACGCGCTGCTGCGTGACGTTCACGAAGGCATCGTAGCCCTCGCGCTCGGTGGTCCACCAGCGGCCTTCATAGACGAGGTCCGCGTAGCGCGGGGCAATGACGTCCTTGGCGGCGAGCGTGCGGCGGTCGAGCACGAGCTGTTCCAGTTCGCTGTGCGCCGTGTAGAGCAGGGTGCCGCCCGGTGTTTCGTACACACCGCGCGACTTCATGCCCACGAGCCGGTCCTCGACGAGGTCGATGCGTCCCACGCCGTGCCGGCCGCCGATAGTATTGAGCGCGGTGAGCAGCGCCACGGGGCTCATGGACTGGCCATTCACGGACACCGGGGTGCCGCTGGCGAAGCCGATGGTCACATCCTCGGGTTCCGCGGGCGCGGCGGCCGGCGCGGTGGTGAGCATGAAGAGATCATCGGGCGGCACCGATGCGGGATCCTCGAGCACACCGCCCTCGTGCGAGATGTGCCAGATGTTTCGGTCGCGCGAATAGATCTTCGCCTTCGTGGCGGCGACGGGCACGTTGTGGCGCGCGGCGTATTCAATGGCATCCTCGCGGCTGCGGATGTCCCATTCGCGCCAGGGCGCGATGACGGGAAGATCCGGCGCGAAGGCGGCGTAGGTGAGCTCGAAGCGCACCTGATCGTTGCCCTTGCCGGTGCAGCCGTGGGCGAGGGCGTCGGCGCCGACCGCGCGCGCGACTTCCACCTGGCGCTTCGCGATGAGGGGGCGGGCCATGGAGGTGCCGAGGAGATACTTGCGGCCGTAGACGGCGCCGGCGCGGAGGGTCGGCCAGATGTAGCCGGCGACGAACTCCTCGCGCAGGTCCTCGACGTGGCATTCGGCGGCACCGGACGCCAGCGCTTTCTGGCGCACGCCTTCAAGCTCGTCGCCCTGTCCGATGTCCGCGGCGACGCAGACGACGCGGGCGCCGTAGTGCTCGCGCAGCCAGGGAACGATGATGGAGGTGTCGAGCCCGCCGGAGTAGGCGAGAGCGATGGTGCGGATCATGGGCGCTCCACGGAAAGAATAAATATGCCAGTACGCTGCATATTTAACCTACCCGGAAACAGGCGTCAAGTTTGAAGACGGTCGCTGGTCGCTGGTGGCTGGTGGCTGGTATGTGGTGTCCGGTTATCGCTTCCTCACGCCTGAGCCAGCGCCTTGAGCTTGCGGGTGGCCTTGTCGCGCGCGGCGCGGGAGCGGCAGATGATCAGCACGGTGTCGTCGCCGGCGATGGTGCCGAGGATCTCGGGCCACTCCTCCCAGTCGAGGACGACACCAATGGGCTGGGCGCCGCCGGGAAGCGTGTGCAGCACGATGAACTCGCCCACGCCGTCAATGTGCGTGTAGAGATGGGGGAGCAGGGCGTCGAGCGGCGGCCGCGTGTCCTCGGACTGGGTGGTGACGGCGTAGCGCGCCGAGCCGTCCGGGACGGGGATGCGCGCGACGCGCATCTCGCGCAGATCGCGCGAGAGCGTGGACTGGGTGACGTCCCAGCCGCGCTGCCGGAGCAGCTTGCGGAGTTCCTCCTGGCTTTCGACCGCGCGCTCCTCGATGAGCTCGCGGATCGTTGCCTGCCGGTCGCGCTTCGTGGCCATGTCGTTCCTCCGATGGGAGGAGGATAGCGCTCCCGGGGGAGGAAATGCCAGAGGCCGGCGCCGCCACGCGCCATTGACAGGGTGGTCCTGCCTGTTTATGCATGACTCGTGCATAAAATCCCTATCGGCGTCCTGGGCGCGTCCGGCTATGCCGGTCGCGAACTGTGCGCGCTCGTTGCCCGCCATCCCGCGCTGGAGCTCGCCTTCGCCTCCGCCAACGAGCGGCGCGGCGAGCGCGCCCTCCTGGGCGGACGCGAGGTGACCTTCGTCGCGCCGGACGACGTGACGCTCGATCGCGCGGCGCTGGTGTTCAGCGCGCTGCCGCACGGGACATCGGCGCGCTGGGTGCCCCTGGCACGAGGGGCGGGCGCCAAGGTCGTGGATCTCTCGGCGGATCTGCGTCCCGGAAGCGGCGCCGAGCCGGTGCCGTACGGACTGACGGAGTTCGCGCGCAACGACCTGCGGGGAGCGGTGGTCGTGGCGAATCCGGGGTGCTACCCCACGGCGATTCTCCTCGCGCTGCTTCCGCTGTTCACGCGGCGGCTCGTGGCGCCAGGCGGCACGATCGCCGTGACGGCGGCAAGCGGCGTCACGGGCGCGGGTTTCACGCCGCGCGCCGACCTGCTGTTCGCCGAAGTCACGGAAGACTTTCGCCCGTACGCCGTGGGGAATTCGCACCGGCATCTGGCGGAGATGACAGCGGTGATGCGCACGCTCGCCTGCGACGCCGATCTGATCTTCACGCCGCACCTGCTGCCAGTGGCGCGGGGCATTCTGGCGACGATCACCGTGCCGCTGGCCGAGCCGCTCGTGGATCCCCTCGCCATCTGGCGCGAGCACTACGCGGGCGAGCCGTTCGTCGAGATCACCGGGCACGCGCCGTCACTGCGCGACGTGGTGCGGCGCAACGTGGTGCGCATCACCGCGCTCCCGGCAGCCGGCGTCCGCACGCCGACGCTCATCGTGATCGCGGCGCTGGACAATCTGGTCAAGGGCGCGGCGGGGCAGGCATTGCAGAACGCGAACCTGCTGCTGGGCCTCGAGGAAACGGCGGGGCTCCCGGCATGACGCGGGTGATCAAGATCGGAGGCCGGGCGCAGGCCGACGCGCGCCTGCCGGAGCTCGTCGCGGCGGCGTGGCGCGACGATCCGGGGGCGCTGTGTGTGGTGCACGGTGGCGGGGACGAGATTTCCACGCTGCAGCGTGCATTGGGGCTGGAGCCCGCGTTCTCGCGCGGCCGGCGCATCACGAGCGAGCGCGATCTGGATGTGATCCGGATGGCGCTCTCGGGGTCGGCCAACAAGCGACTCGTCGCGCGGCTCAATGCAGCGGGCGTCGCCGCGTTTGGCGTATCGGGCGAGGATGCATCACTCATTGCCGCGCACGTAGCGGAGGATGCGTCGCTCGGCCGTGTGGGGACGCCGGCGCGGGTGACCGTGCGCGTGCTACACCACCTGCTCGGGGGTGGTTACCTGCCGGTCGTCTCGCCGCTCGCCCGCGACGCCGACTCGCTGGCGGGCGCAGCGCTCAACGTGAATGGCGACGATGCGGCCGCGGCGATCGCGGCGGCGCTCGAAGCGAGCGAGCTGCTGTTTGTGGCCGATGTGCCGGGCGTGTTCGTGGCGGGCGTGCCGGTGCCGGTGCTGGACGTGGATGGCGCGATGCAGACGATCGCGCAGGGGGTGGCCGCCGACGGCATGGCGGCCAAGCTGCAGGCGGGGATCGCCGCGCT
>JBOHTE010000478.1:0-4977 GCA_050733555.1 Gemmatimonadaceae bacterium
GCCCTGCTCCGCTGTGATTGAACGACCGTGTCACGATCACGCGGACATCCGTGGCCCGATGGGCCGCGAGCGCGATCACTTCCTGCGCGGTTTTGGAGGACGCGTACGGGTTGAGTGGTCGCTGCTCGGCACTCTCGGCGAGCGGCTGCTCGGCGGCGTCATGGCGGCCATACTGTTCGCCGCTGCCCACGACGAGCACCACCGGATCGAGCATGCCCGCGCGGCGCCGCGCACCGATTTCGGCCAGGAGCCGCGCGGCGGCGACGACGTTGACTTCGAGCGTTCCCGCGGGATCGGCGCTGGCGGCGGGGACGAATGCGACGCCAGCGAGATGAAAGACGACGTCAGGCGTGCTGGCATCGAGCGCCGCGCCGAGCGTGCCGGCGCGAGTGACGTCGCAATCGATCCATTGAACGGCGTCGCGCTCCCGAGGTCCCAACCGGCCCGGCGGCACGTCGCCGCCCAAGCGCGCGCCGAACACGTCCCAGCCGCGCGAGACCAGCGCTTCGCAGAGCCACTGCCCAACGAAGCCGGCCGCGCCGGTCACCAACGCGCGCACGTCAGCGCGCGCGCTGGTGACGCTCGAGATCCGCGTCCACCATCATCGCAATCAATTCCTCGAATGACACCTTGGGCTGCCAGCCTAACTGCGTGTCGGCCTTTCGCGGGTCGGCCACGAGCAGGTCCACCTCGGCCGGCCGGAAGAAACGTTCGTCCTGCTTCACGAATTCGCGGTAGTCGAGGCCGGCGGCGCCGAACGCCACCTCGCACAGCTGCCGCACGGAGTGCGTCCGTCCGGTGCCGATCACGAAGTCCTCGGCCTGATCCTGCTGGAGCATCCGCCACATCGCATCCACGTAATCGCCGGCGAATCCCCAATCGCGCCGCGCGTCGAGGTTGCCTAACCGTACTTCCTTGGCGAGTCCGAGTTTGATCCGCGCGACCGCGTCCGTCACCTTGCGGGTGACGAACTCGAGTCCGCGGCGCGGGCTCTCGTGATTGAACAGGATTCCCGACACCGCGAACAGACCGTAGCTCTCGCGATAGTTCACCGTGATCCAGTGTCCGTACACCTTGGCCACGCCGTACGGGCTGCGCGGATAAAAGTCCGTGGCCTCGCTCTGTGGTGACTCGCGGACCTTGCCGAACATCTCGCTCGAGCTGGCCTGGTAGAAGCGCGCGCGCGGCGCGGCACGACGCATCGCTTCGAGCGCGCGGGTCACGCCGAGTCCGGTGAATTCACCCGTGAGCACGGGCTGCGTCCACGACGTCTGCACGAAACTCTGGGCAGCGAGGTTGTAGACCTCATCCGGTTCACACGCGG
The DNA here is from genome assembly GCA_050733555.1 of Gemmatimonadaceae bacterium. Taxonomy (GTDB): domain Bacteria; phylum Gemmatimonadota; class Gemmatimonadetes; order Gemmatimonadales; family Gemmatimonadaceae; genus JADGGM01. Next base: position 1,325 of record JBOHTE010000478.1, read on the forward strand.
CCACCGCTTCCACCAGCGAATGCTGATCGAGCAGGTCGGCCGAGAGCAGCTCCACCTTGTCGACGAGGTGCGCGATGCGCTCGTACGGCGTCGTCGAGCTGCGCCGGACGACGCCGACGACGCGGTAGCCCTTCTCGAGCAGAAGCTCGGCGAGATAGGAGCCGTCCTGGCCGGTAATTCCGGTGATGAGAGCAGTCGGCATCGTGCGGGACCGTTCAGGGTGACGTCAGACGGCGAGATCGCCCGGAACGGACCGGCGGCACGCGCGGCGCCACCGGACCAGGCGAGTCTCGCGGACAAAAGAAAGGGGAGCCGACAGCGAGCTCCCCCGGGCATGACGTACGCTCAGACATGCCTCACGCGACGGCGGAGCCCCGCGGCGCGCGCTGGATCTTGCCGGCATTCAGGCAGCGCGTACACACCTTCACCCGCTTCACCTTGCCATCCAGCAGAATGCGGGCAACCTGCAGGTTGGGCTTCCACACGCGACGCGTGCGATTGTTGGCGTGCGAGACATTGTTCCCGAACGCGATGCCCTTTCCGCACACGTAGCAGCTTCGATTGTGCATGGTCAACTCTCGATCAGCTCAATGCGCGCCATCTCCGCGCCGTCACCCTTGCGGTGTCCGGTCTTGAGAATGCGCGTGTATCCGCCGGGCCGCTTGGCAAACTGCGGCCCGATCTTCTGGAACAGTTTATCGGCGGTTTCCCGCTTCTGGACGTGGCGCACCGCGAGCCGCCGGTCGTGCAGCGTACCGGACCGGGCCTTGGTGATCAGCTTCTCGACGAACGGGCGCAACTCCTTCGCCTTGGCTTCCGTGGTCTCGATCGCTCCGTGTTCGATGAGCGACGACGCGAGCCCCCGCATCAGGGCCAGTTTCTGCTCGCTGGTACGGCGCAGCTGCCGTCCCGCCTTCCGGTGACGCATGATCGTTATTCCTCGTCGTCGGGCGCTGCGGCGGCAGCCCGGCTCGGTGCCGTGCCCCAGTCGAGCACGCGTACGCCGTCCGGTCCTTCCTCGTAGCGCATTCCGAAATTCAGTCCCTTGCCTTCCAGCAGCACCGCGATCTCCTGCAGCGACTTCTTCCCGAAGTTCTTGACTTGCAGCATCTGTTGTTCCGTCTGCCGCACGAGGTCGCCGAGGGTGCGGATGTCGGAGTTCTTGAGTGAGTTCACCGAGCGAACGGAGAGTTCCAGATTGTCAATCGGCGTCTGCAACAGCTCGTGCAGACGCTGGCCGTCCGGCGAATGATTCGGACCGGCGGCGACCATGCCCTGCGCGTGGGACCCGAAGTTCGCGAAGAACTGGAAGTGCGTCTGTGCCAGCGCGGCCGCATAACTCACCGCTTCTTCCGGGCTGATGGTGCCATTCGTCTCCACGGTGAGCGTGAGACGATCGTAGTCCGTGCGCTGTCCCACGCGCGTCTCGGCCACTGAGAAGTTCGCCCGCCGCACGGGATTGTAGATCGAATCGATCTTGATGAGATCGACCGGCAGCCCCTTTTCCGACACGTGCTGATCACTTTCGAGGTAACCGCGTCCCTTGTTCACATAGAGATCCATGGTGATCTCGCGATCGTCCTGGAGCGTGAACAGGTGATGCGACGGGTCGATGATCTGCGCGGACGCGATCGGTTCGATGTCCGCGGCGGTCACCGGTCCGGCCGTCTTCTTCCGGATGCGAAGCACCGCTTCCTGCGTGTCGTCGGCCAGGCTCAAGGTGAGCGTCTTGAGGTTGCCGATGATCTGATGCACATCCTCGACGACACCCGGCACTGTCTGGTGCTCGTGCTGCACGCCGTCGCAGCGAAACGCCCAGACCGCGGAACCGCGGAGCGACGAAAGCAGCAGGCGACGCATCGCGTTGCCCAGCGTGTGGCCGAAGCCGCGCTCCAGCGCCTGCATCCGGAATTCGGCGAGGTTGGGATTGTCCTCGCGCTTGGTCGCCTCGACCAGCTCGGGGCGAACCAGCCCGGTGAGATCAATAGTCGTTGCCATATGTCCTGTGTCCTCAGTCGGTCCAACCGGGGAGTCCCCGGCGACGCCTCACCCCGCCCCTGACGCGCGGTGAGCCCGTAATAGGGTCAGGGCCCTGACCTCAGGAAATGGGCACGCGGATGTGGGGAACGGCATCCGCGGAGTCCCGCCGATCCATTTCCGACAGATCGCTGCCCACGCCCTGGCCTACTTCGAATACAACTCGACGATCAGCTGCTCCTGGGCCGCGATGGGAATGTCCGCGCGGCCCGGGCGCTCGAGCATGCGGCCGCTGAACGTGTCCTTGTCCACCGCGATCCACGAGAGCGCCCCACCGCGCGAGGAATGCTCGAGCGCGGCGAGCACGCCGACGTTCTCTCGCGAGGTCTGGCGAACGCGCACTTCCTCGCCGGGACGAACGAGATAGCTGGGCACATCCACCTGCTTCCCGTTGACCTCGACGTGACGGTGCCGGATGAACTGCCGGGCCGCCTTGCGGCTGGCTGCGAATCCCATGCGGTAGATGATGTTGTCCAGCCGGCTCTCGAGTGCGGCCAGCAGGTTGTGTCCGGTGACGCCCGGCAGCTTGGCGACACGCTCGAACGTATTGCGGAACTGGCGCTCGCTCACGCCGTAGATCCGCTTGACCTTCTGCTTCTCACGGAGCTGCTTGGCATATTCCGACGCCTTGCGTCGCCGCGCCGTGGACTGGCCATGCTGACCGGGCGCATACGGGCGGCGCTCCACCGGGCACTTTTCCGTGAAGCATTTCGTGCCCTTGAGGAAGAGCTTGGTGCCTTCCCGCCGGCACTGGCGGCAACTGGGTCCTGTGTACCGCATGCGTCAGACCCTCCGCCGCTTGGGCGGGCGACAGCCGTTGTGCGGAATGGGCGTCACGTCCTTGATCGAGCGGATCTGCAGTCCCGCCGCGGCCAGCGCCTGAATGGCGGACTCGCGGCCGCTACCGGGCCCCTGGACGCGCACGTGCACGCGCTTCACGCCCAGACCGAGCGCCTCCCGGGCACATGCTTCCGCGGCAACGGTGGCGGCGAAGGGCGTGGACTTCTTGGAGCCCTTGAAGCCCGCCTTGCCGGACGATGCCCAGGCGACGGCATTGCCGTGCAGGTCGGTGATGGTGACAAGCGTATTGTTGAACGTCGCGCTCACGTGGGCAATGCCCTCGGATTCAACGACGCGTTTCGACTTCTTTCCAGATCCGGTTTTTGCAGTGGCCATGACGAGGTGTCGGGTTTACTTCGTGACTTTCTTCTTGCCCGCGATCGCCCGCCGCGGACCCTTCTTGGTGCGCGCGTTCGTGTGCGTCCGCTGCCCGCGAACAGGCAGCCCGCGGCGATGGCGAATCCCACGATACGATCCGATGTCCATCAAGCGCTTGATGTTCATCGCGACCTCGGTGCGGAGCGCGCCTTCGACGCGATAGTCGCGCTCGATGACCTGGCGCAGACGATTCACATCCGCGTCGCTGAGGTCCTTGACGCGCAGCTCCGCACTGAGCCCCGATTCCGCAACGATTTTGCGGGCGACGGCGCGGCCGACCCCGAAGATGTACGTCAACCCGATCTCGACCTTCTTCTCACGAGGGAGATCGACGCCAGCAATGCGTGCCATTCGTCAGCCCTGACGCTGCTTGTGCTTGGGATTGCGCTTGCAGATGA
>JBOHTE010000479.1:0-1316 GCA_050733555.1 Gemmatimonadaceae bacterium
ACGCTCTACTACGTGTCCGCCGGGCGGGACAACGATGACGGGATCATCGTCGGTCCCAACGATTCGTACGACAAGACCACGCTGCGCCTCAACGCCTCGCACAGCGTCTTCGACAACCTGAAGGTCGGCGTGGACCTCTCCTACGTGGATGCGCGCGGCAAGTACATCCAGCAGGGCTCCAACATTGACGGCCTGCTGCTCGGATCGCTGCGCACGCCGCCGGAGTTCAACAACGTACAGTACCTGGATCCGGTCACCGACATGCACCGGTCGTATCGCTTCCCGTTCCCGTCCACGGCGTCGCAGTTCGATACGCGGGGCTACGACAATCCATTCTTCAGCATCTATCAGGACGACAACAACAGTCAGCTCTCGCGCACGTACGGCAACATCAACGCGTCGTACGAGCCGTTCGACTGGCTCACGATCGCCGAGCGCTTCGGCACGGACTACTACACGGATCACCGCCTGGAGGGATTCCCGTGGACCAGCTCCGCGCAGCCGACGGGCCAGCTCTTCGAGGGTGATTTCAAGAACTATCAGCTCGATCAGAATCTCACGGCGACGGCGCGGCACACGTTCAGCCCCAGCCTGTCCGCGACACTGACGCTCGGCCAGAATGCCAACAGCCGGCATTTCAGTCAGATCCGCGTGCAAGGCGTATCGCTCGTGGCACCGCAGCCGTTCGCGCTACTCAACGCCATCACCAACACGCCCAATGATTCCGAGGCGGTCATTCACAGCGCGTCGTATTTCGGACAGGCGCAGGTGGATCTGTTCAACCAGCTCTACCTCACCGGCGCGTTGCGCTACGATGGCTTCTCGGAGTTTGGCACCAGCTCGCGCTGGCACCTGTTCCCCAAGGCGAGCGCCGCCTGGAATTTCTACACGAACGACTCGCCAACGCCGGGATTTCTCACCTATGCCACGCTGCGTGCCGCTTATGGCGAGTCGGGGTCAGAACCGTCGGCGTACGCCACCAATCAGTTCTACACCTCCGGCGTCTTCTTCGGCGACAACGGATGGGGTGACGTGCTCTATCAGAACCAGAATGGGTTTGGCGGCCTGAGTCAGAGCTTCCAGAAAGCCCAGCCCATTCTGGGACCCGAGCGGACCAAGTCGGTCGAAGCAGGCGTGGATCTCGGCCTGGCCAACAACCATGCCGATGCATCGTTCACGGTATACCGTGACCACACCGTCGGCGCGATCTTCCTCGCTCCCGTGCCGAACTCCACCGGATTCGGCGTGCAGGCCCAGAACGCGGGCGACCTGCGCAATCAGGGCATCGAGACGCAGCTCAACATTCGACCAATCAT
>JBOHTE010000480.1:0-1244 GCA_050733555.1 Gemmatimonadaceae bacterium
CTCATCGAACGACCCGAGCTCGCGGACAAGACGATAGGGGCCATCACACTCCTTGGAGACGAGCAAGCATCGCTCATTCAGCAGCTCATCGTCCCGATCATTGGCAGCGTTGAGATGGAGCGTCGTCGCTTTGTCGCAGGCAATTCGGCACAGTTCCAGGGGGATGAGCGCGATGTGATGTTCCTGTCGATGGTGGACACGCCGACGGGCTCGCCGCTTCGCCTGGTTGAGGCCGACGGAATGAAGCAGCGATACAATGTGGCGGCGAGTCGGGCGAAAGATCATATGTGGGTGATCCACTCTCTGGACCCGAACCTGGATCTCAAACCGGGCGATCTTCGTCGGCGCCTGATCGAGCACGTGCGTGACCCTGAGGGGCGACTTCGCGAATTGCAGAAGAAGGAAGCCCGCGCGGAGTCCGACTTCGAAAAGGAGGTCATCCGCCGGCTTGTCAATTCCGGCTATCGCGTGGAGCCTCAGGTGTGGGTCGGCCGGTATCGCATTGACATGGTTGTTTCGTGCGGGCAGAAGCAGGTGGCGCTGGAGTGTGATGGCGACCGCTTTCACCCTCCGGAGAAGATCCCCGAAGACATGGCGCGGCAGGCGGTGCTGGAGCGTACGGGCTGGCGCTTCGTTCGCATTCGCGGCACGCGGTTTTATCGATCTCCGGACAAGACCATGGCGTGGGTGCAATCTGAGCTGAGCAAGCTGGGTATCGAGCCATCCTGGATTGCTGCCGGCTCTTCGTACCGCCAGGCGGACGGTGCTGATTTTCGCGCCGACGTCACCGCACGCGCTCATGAGATCATGCGAGAGCAGGGATGGCTACAGCCGGTTGACGACGAGCAGCAAGCCCCGGAACTCTTTCCTGAGGCAACGTGAGGGCAGGAGTCTCGGTGTAGTACCTCTCGCAGCTGGACCGGCGCTGCTGGCAGAGCCTTGGCGCAGCAAGGTGACGCTTATCGATGATCTCGTTGATGCGATTGTATAGCTGTTTCGGAGACAATAGGGGAATTCCGCATTGCCGATACCTTCACCGCCAGCCTCGCGCGGCTCACCGGCGACGAGTAAAAGGCGGTGAAGACCACCGCCTTTGACCTGCAGATGGCCCCAGCGAATCCGGGGATGCGCTTTCATCGCGTGGACAAGGGCAAGGACAAGCGGTTCTGGTCAGTCCGCGTGAGTGGCGACATTCGTCTGATCGTGCATCGCACGGCGGAGAGTCTGCTGCTCTGCTACGCGGA
>JBOHTE010000481.1:0-1228 GCA_050733555.1 Gemmatimonadaceae bacterium
GAATTCCCCTCACTGCAACCCGTCACGGAGTCGACAGCACGAACTGGTTCCCATCCGGATCCTTGAAGATCGCGCTCGTGCCCCAGTCTTCCCGGCGCGGCTCCTGCACAAATTCCACCCCGCGTGCCTGTAGTTCGCGCACCGTCGCTTCCACGTCATCGGCCATGAACGTGACGTTCATGAATCCGCCGATCATCGTCTCCTGTCCCGGTGCGGTGAACAGCACCAGGCTGGTCTGCGCCCGTGGAATCCCCAGCTCGATCCATCGTTGGGTGCCGTCGAACGGGCTGTCCGTGATGACACGACAGCCGAGCTGCATCGTGTAGAACGCCAGCGCCCGGTCCTGGTCCCGCACCGGGATGCTCGCGAACTTGATCCCCTTGATCATACGTCGCTACTTCCACGTGTTGAGTGAAGCGTGATGCCCGCGCGAAGGAGACAGGATCGGAAACAGAGAATTTGTGCGCAATGCGCGCAGGCAGTAGCAGGGAATCAGCGAGGTCCAGCTTCCGCTGCGCGACGTCGCTGAACGCAGCGGATTGTCCAAGCGGGCGGTGCAGCAGGCGCTGTCCCGGCTCGTACGGCGCGGTCTCATCTCGATGCGGCGCGATGGCATCACGGCCGTGGCGGTTTATTCGGTGCTGCGACCATGGCGCCGCTGACGCAGCCGACGCAGCCGACGCGGCCCAAGCTGCCGAGGCTGCCGAAGCCGCGTACCCGCCAGAGCGGATCGTGCGACCCGCTTCAGTGCTTCGTGATGATGTCGATCACGCCCGCCGGGTGGCCGGGCCCGTACTTGATCACCGCGTCGCCCACGTTCAGCAGCGAGATCGTTTCGACCTCGCTCACGGGCAACTGCGCCAGACTCTCCAGGCGCCCGTACATTATGCCGTCAATCGCCACCTCGGGCTGCGTGGGCGAGTCCAGCTCGATGCTCGTGGCACCCCGATTCTGCAAGAACTGCGGACGCAGCAGCTTGATCGCCTGATACGTATCCCACCCAGCGAAGGGGGTCAGCTCCTTCTCGGTGATCGGCCCGGTGCCCCGGACCTTGTGAGTCTTCGGCATCGCGGCCTGCTTCGAATGCCAGCACGCACTCGTGACGGAGACGCTCGACACCGCCACTACCATTGCGAATCTCAGGAGCAACCGCATGGCGATACCCCCCTTGGCCGTAAGCAGCCGCGCGACGTGCGCTGCTGCCCCGTCCGGCATGCTCCCTATATGC
>JBOHTE010000482.1:0-1671 GCA_050733555.1 Gemmatimonadaceae bacterium
CTGCTCAGCAAGGCGCGCCTGCCTGGCGCCGAGGCCGGGATGGCCTCGCATGCTCAGGATCCGTGCACCCTGCTCTCGGCCAGCGAGGCCGAGCCGTACGTCGGCAATCTCCCGGCGCAACCGTACCGCGTTGATCATGACAGGGGACTGCCGGCCGTCGGCGGCGATGCGTGCATGTATCATGGCGTGGGTCGCATGCTCCTCGTGTCGTTCACGTCCGGCGGTGGCGCAATGCTGGGGCATACGCTCACCGGCGTCCCCGCGGCGATGAACACGGTGTTCGGACACGACAGCGCGGCGGCGGGAATGACGACCATGGTCAACAAGATCATGTCGCATGGGCCGGCCGGCCCGTGGGACACCGCGACCTGGATTCCGGGCGGCAGCCTCACGCTGACGAAGGGCGACCACGCAATCATGATCGACATGTCCGGCGCCAGCGGCTCCGAGAGCGATGCCTACGCGCTCGCTCGCCGGATCATGCCGCGAGTTGGTCATCCGCTCGATTACGATGGTGCAAAGGCCGTCGCGCAGGCTCCGATACCCCGGGCACATCCAGTGAATCCGTGCGACGTGATTTCCCGCGCGGAGGTGGAAGCGGCCATTGGAGCGCTCTCGGCGTCGCCGGTCGCGGAGGATTCCACCACGTGCACATACAAGGTTGCCACCGCGAATGGCGTACAGGCGTATCCCGTGAGCTACGGCTGGGAGAACGGGTTGCAGGGCTACAATCGGATGAAACACGGCATGGCCACGCTGCGCGGCCTCATAGGAACGCCGACCAGTACGCTCCTCGACACGATGAAACCAAACGCGGGTATGGCACAGGCGCTTGGCGGTTTGATGAAGATGATGGGCGGAGCCGCGGGGCAGGGCAGCGCGCCCGGCGCCGTCACGAAGGTAGGCTTCCAGACCGACACGATGCTCAAGGGACCCTGGGACAGTGCGTCGCTGCTTCACGGCACACAACTGCTTGCGGTGCGCCATGATGTGTTCGTCGCGATGGATCTCCAGAGTGCCGACTACGACAAGGCCAAGGCGCTGCTGGGGGCGATCTGCCGGAGACTCTGACCCCGAGGTTCTGACATTCTTCCGCGCTGCCGCAGGCCCCCGGCCGTTCGTGCGCTTTTCGCCCGGTTTCTCGCGCGACCGCTAAAGCCACCATTGCACGGAGCTGTGTCCGGTTCCCATAGTATATGGCGACGAGTCGCTCATACCCGGGCGTGTGCCCGGCGACCAGTCCAAGGAAACCGGCCCGCATGGACAGCTCCACCATCCGCTTCCGTGCGCTCGGGGGTGCAGACCTCCGCGACGCGGGGGAACGGGAGTTGCGCTCGGTGCTCGCGCAGCCCAAGCGCCTCGCGCTACTCGCGTACCTCGCGCTCGCGACGCCGGCCGGTTGCCACCGGCGCGACGCGCTGCTCGCCCTGTTCTGGCCTGAACTGGATCAGGAACGCGCGCGACGCGCGCTCCGCCAGGCTGTTCATTTTCTGCGCCGCACTCTCGGCGCGCACGTCGTGGAGGGACTCGGCGATGCCATCGGCCTCACTCCCGAGAGCGTGTGGTGCGATGTCCAGGCGTTCAGGGAGGCGCTGTCGCACGGTGACGTGGCGACCGCCCTCGCGCTCTATCGTGGCGATTTGCTGGATGGCTTCTTCATTGCGGATGCGT
>JBOHTE010000483.1:0-2076 GCA_050733555.1 Gemmatimonadaceae bacterium
TCCCCATTCCCAATTGCCGATTCCCAAGGGACGGGCGGGGGGGCGGAAGACGCCTCCCGTTGCAACTGTCCCATCCGTAAGCTAGGTTTCATGATTACCGGAGGATAGGGGGAGCGACTGCCCATCGTCCGGCCTTAGATTGATGGACCTTGGTGTGACCGTGGTCTGTCTTTTTTGCTTCGTTTCTTCAGCGCGGGATGTGTTGTGGTCGAAATCGTACTCGGTGAAAACGATCGTCTGGACGTGGCGCTCAAGCAGTTTCAGCGCAAGGTGATTCGTGCGGGCGTGCTCAAGGATCTTCGCCGGAAGCGGTATTACGAGAAGCCCAGCGAGGCGCGGCAGCGCAAGGCCGGCGCAGCCCGGCAGCGCGTGGCGCGTGCACAGCGGCGCGCGAGTTGAGCTTCGTGATGCTCGTGGCGCGCCGAGTCTAAGATGTCGAAACAGGATGCGATAGAGCTCGAAGGGACGGTCACAGAGGTCCTTCCCAACGCCACCTTCCGTGTGGCGGTGAACGAGACCCATACCGTTCTCACGACCCTCGGCGGCAACATGCGCCGGTTCCGGATTCGCGTGCTTGCCGGGGATCGGGTGCGCATCGAGGTGTCGCCCTACGACCTGACGCGCGGACGGATTGTGTTCCGGCACAAGAACTGAACGGGCAGACGGAAACGCACGAGGCGGTCCTGGGATGGGCCGCCTTTTTTTGTGGCGGCAGGTGCCGGCGATGCGCGTGACAGCGAATCGAGGAATTCGTTGACGATGGATCGCGGTCTGCTTCGGCAGCACAAGTACGATCTGCGCCGCGCCTCGACGCCGGGGCGCTGGTACCCGACGTGTGCTCCCGCCCTCGCCGTCACTCCGTCGCGCTCACCAGCTCCTCCGGCGTCACCGCCGGCAACTCCAGTGTGAACTCGCTTCCCCCGCCCTGCCGCTCCTGATACGTCACCGTGCCGCCCTGCGCCTCGGCCAGGCGGCGCGCAATCGCCAGCCCAAGGCCGGCGCCGCTCCCGCCATCCGGTGACACGCCGGCAATCCGGTAGAACGGCTCGAAGATGCGCGATTGCTCCGCTGTCGCGATGCCCGCGCCACGATCGGCGACGGTGATGAGCAGGGCGTGTCCGTCACGTTTCACCGCGATCTCCACGGGCGCGCTGTCTGGCGAATACTTGACAGCGTTCTCAATGAGGTTCCCGAGAATCCTGAGCGAGTGCACGAAGTCGAAGCGGCCCACGAGCACGGGTTCGGACCACTCGATGGACGCCTGCACCTCGCGCCCGTTCAGCGTGCCCGACACCTGCTGGATCGCGGCGCCCACGAGATCTTCGGCGGCGTTGAGCTCCGTGCGCACCGGCAGCGCGCCCGCGTTCAGCCGCGAGAGCGAGAGCAGGTCCGCCACCATCCGGTTCAGCCGGTCCGCCTGCTGTTCGATGGTTGCCGCGCGCTCGTCGCCCCCGGTCGCGATGTCGTGCGCCAGCGCCTTGATGGTCGTGAGCGGCGTGCGCAGATCGTGCGACACCGACGCCAGCAGCGCGTCCTTGAGGCTGTCCGCTTCGCGCAACGCCTCGGCGTGTTCCGCTTCCGCCACCAGCCGCACGCGCTCCACACCCAGCGCGGCGTAGTACGCGAGCGCCGAGAGAAAACGGCGCTGCCCGGCGTCGAGCGTGATCGCCTTCGCATCGGCAAGGCGGAGCACCCCCACGGTGCGCTCGTGCACGATGAGCGGGAGCAGCAGTGCGCGCGCATCAGGGAGCGATGCCGCGAGCGTCATCCCCGCTCCAGGATCTTCACTCGCCCGGAAGATGGAGCCGTCCTGGCGCTCGGCCGCGGCACGGCCATGCTGCGCGACCCACGTCACGAGCGTCGCGCCCACGTCGCCGTCCTGCGTGGCCAGGGTGACGCCGACGCTTGCGGCCCGGGTGAGAACATCGCGATCCGCATGGCGCACGTGGATCTCACAGATCGCCGCGCCGATCGTGTCGCGAATCACCTTGGCGATGGCGGTGAGCGCATCCTCCGCGCGGCCGACGCTCAGCGTCTCCGCGCCGAGCGATGAGAGCCGGTCGATCTCATCCGCGC
>JBOHTE010000484.1:0-1040 GCA_050733555.1 Gemmatimonadaceae bacterium
TCGCCGTCCTCGCCATCAACATGAGTCGCTGCGGCGCGTGCGCGGTGCTGCCGCTCTTCGACAGCAGCAAGACCACGGCCCCCGTCGCGGGCGACCGCGTGCTCGCCCTCGGCTCGCCGCTCAACCAGCTCTCGGTGATGTCCATCGGCATCATCAGCTCGGCCAGTGCCAGCGCCATCATGAGCGATGCCGGCGTGAACTGGCTCAACACCGGCGGCCCGCTCGTCAATCTCGATGGCTTCGTGATCGGATTGAACAGCACCCGGGAAACGCAGTTGGCGCTCGCCGACGTCGGCGCCGGGCCGCGTGTCGCCTCGTCGGTGGCCGCCGCGCAGGTGGCAAGCGACGTGCAACGCGCGCGCGATGCGCTGTCATCGCAGGCCGCGCACGCGCCGAGTGATTCGCTGCTCCCCCTGCTGCCCACCGACCCGTTCCCCAAGGCCCCGATTGACGCCGTGAGCGCGTTGGCCAATCTGGATCTGCACGTGTACCAGACGGGCGACGGCCCGTTCCGCGTGCTGGTGATGACGCCGCAGATCATGGCCTGGCGCCAGGTGCAGGCGGACAAGGCGCTCGCCGATCGCAAGCAGCACGACCCCCGCAAGGCGGCGCAGTGGCGTCGCATCGATCCCATTGAAGGGTGGCGCGACTGGCACGACTATCTCGATGACCGGCGCGCGGTGGTCATCGTGAACGTGATGCCCGACGGCGCCGCATTCCCGTACTACGACGCCGACAAGCTCAGGAATTTCGACGCGGGCAACTTCAAATCCATGGTGATCACGCGCGACGGTGTGCCGATCGTCCCCGTGGAGGAGGTGCGGATTCCGGCGGTGCTCAATGTGGATGAGATGCGCGCCAGCGGCCGGCCGGTTCCGATGCAGGGGATTTACGTGTACCGCATTCGCGATTTTGCGCCGCGCGCGGTGGGCACGACGGCCACGTACGTGATGCGCATCGTGGATGCGGCGCCGGGCGGCAAGCCCGTGTCGATTTCCGTGCAGCCCGCCATGATCGAGCAGCTCTGGAAGGACTTCACG
>JBOHTE010000485.1:0-5085 GCA_050733555.1 Gemmatimonadaceae bacterium
CTGCACGGCTACGGCATCGCCCGCCGCGTCGAGCAGATCTCGCGCGGGGTGTTCCGGATCAACGCCGGGTCCCTGCTCACCGCCCTCCAGCGGCTCGAACGCGCCGGCTGGCTCGATGCCGAGTGGCGGCAGACGGAAAACGCGCGCCGGGCCAGATACTATCGGCTCACGCGTGCCGGCCGGAGGCAACTCGAAGTTGAGTCGGCCGACTGGAAGCGCCGTGCGTCCGCCGTGGCCCGCCTCCTCAACGCCGAAGGGTAGCATCATGTCGCTCTGGCGCCAGGTCGCGCACGGCCTGCGCGTGCTCGTGCATCGCCGCGCCGCGGATCAGGACCTCGCGGATGAAGTGACGGACTTTCTCGATCAGCTCACTGCCGCGCATGTGGCCCGCGGCCTCTCTCCCACCGATGCGCAGCGCGCCGCCCGGATCGAGCTGGGCAACTCGACTGTGGTGCATGAGCAGGTGCGCTCCTCCGGATGGGAGAATGCCGTCGGTACGGTGGCTGCCGACCTGCGCTTCGCCGCGCGCCGCCTGCGCAGCAATCCGGGATTCACGATCGTCAGTGTGCTCACGCTCGCGCTGGGACTCGGCGCCGTGACGGCGATCTTCAGCGCAGTGAATCCCATCCTGTTCGAACCGCTGCCGTATCCGCACGCCGGCCGCATCCTGATGATCTCCGACTTCGGAACCGACGGCGCGCCCGTCGACGTCACCTTCGGCACGTATCGTGAGCTCGCCGCCCGCAGCCGATCCTTCAGCACCATGGCCGCCGTGGATGCCTGGCAGCCGGCGTTGACCGGAACCGCCGAGCCCGAACGACTCACGGGCCAGCGGGTGACCGCGACGTACTTCCAGGTGCTGGGCGTGCAGCCAGCGCTGGGCCGGGACTTCGACGCAACCGACGATCAGCCCCACGGTCCCAGAGTCGCCATCGTGAGCGACGGCCTGGCGCAGCGCCGCTTCGGCGGCGCCCACGCGGTCCTCGGCCGGCAGGTCACCCTGGACGGCGATCCATATACCGTCATTGGGGTCATGCCGCGCGGCTTCGAGAACGTGCTCACGCCATCGGCTGAGGTGTGGGCGCCACGACAGTACGGCGCGAACGCATCCTTCGAGGGACCCGAATGGGGCCATCACATGCGGCTCGTCGGGCGACTCGCGCCAGACATCACCGCTGACCAGGCCACGCGCGAGCTTCAGGCCATCGCGCGCACGCCAGTCGCGGAATTTCCGCGACCGGCATGGGCCAATCTCGATCACGGTCTGATCGTGCACGCGCTGCAGGCGGATGTCACGGCGGGCGTCAGGCCGGCGCTCATCGCCAGTCTCATCGCGGTCCTTCTGGTTCTCGCGATCGCGTGCGTGAACGTGACGAATCTCCTGCTCGCCCGTGGCGCCCAGCGGCGCGGCGAGTTCGCCATGCGCGCCGCGCTCGGTGCCGGACGAACGCGGCTCATCAGCCAGCTCCTCACCGAGAGTCTGCTCCTCGCGACGCTCGGCGGCGTGCTTGGTCTGGGAGTCGCCGATCTCGGCGTACGTGCACTGGTGGCACTCAGTCCGCCTGGCCTGCCCCGGGTGAACGCGATCCGGCTGGATGGCGCCGTCTTCCTGTTCGTACTCGGCATTACCGTGCTCGTCGGTCTCGTCGTCGGATTCGTGCCCGCACTCAGTGCATCGCGCAGCGATCTGCACGCCGGACTGCAGCAGGGCTCCCAGCGCACCGCCGGCGGTCACCGGCTCACGCGCAACGTGCTCGTCATCGCGGAGGTCGCACTCGCGCTCGTGCTGCTCGTGAGTGCGGGTTTGCTGTTGCGGAGCCTGGAGCGTCTCTTCGCGGTCGCGCCAGGATTCGATCCGTCGCACGTGGTCACGATGCAGGTGGAAGCAGCCAGCCATCTGCACGACGGGGACAGCACACGATACCGGTTCTTCGCGCAGACGCTCGACGCGGTTCAGCACGTTCCCGGCGTGACTTCGGCGGCGTTCACCAGCCAGTTGCCACTGAGTGGCGACTTCGACCAGTACGGCATGCAATTCGAGTCGGTGCCGAGCGATGACCCCAACGCCGACTATGGCGCGTTCCGCTACATGGTGACGCCGGCGTACTTCGCGGCCATGCGTATCCCGCTCCGGCGCGGGCGTCTGATCACCGATTTCGACCGGGCTGGCACGATGGAAGCGGTCCTGATCAACGAGTCGTTTGCGAGACGCGCGTTTCCGGGTCAGGATCCCATCGGCCAGCGGGTGCGCCTGGGTCCGGAGGCGGGTCGCACCAATCACTCGTGGGACCTCATCGTAGGCGTGGTGGGTGACGTCAAGCAGGCATCGCTGGCGATTGGTGAAGAGAATGACTTCTACGTCGCGTCCGGTCAGTGGGTGTGGTTGGACAACGTGCAGTCGCTCGTGGTGCGCACGCGGGGTTCCGCGACGGCGCTCATCCCCGCCATCAAGCAGGCCGTCTGGTCCGTGGACCGGAGCTCACCCATCGTGCGCGTGGCGAGCATGGATGCGCTCGTTGCCGCGACGGCTGCCCAGCGTCGCTTCGCGCTCACGCTGTTCGAGGCATTCGCGCTCGCGGCGCTCGCCCTGGCCGCCATCGGCATCTACGGTGTGCTCGCCGGTGGCGTTACGGAGCGCATGCGCGAGATTGGCGTGCGATCCGCGCTGGGCGCATCGCGTGGCGCCATTCTCACCCTGATCGTGCGCCAGGGAATGACGCTCGCCGCGCTCGGTGTGGTCATCGGTCTGGGCGGTGCAGCGCTCTCGACGCGCAGTCTCGCGACCTTGCTGTTCGGCATTTCAAGGCTCGACCCGATCACGTATTTCGGTGTGATCGCGTTGTTGCTTGGCGTCGCGGCCGTGGCCTGCTGGATTCCCGCGCGGCGCGCCGCGGCGGTGGATCCGATCATCACGCTGCGGGCGGAGTGAACGCTGGCGATCCCGCGTCATCCTTTCCATTTTCGTTCGCCGTACTGCCGCTTCTCGACGGTGCCTAGCGGCGGTTTGTCCTCTCTTGCCCGCGCCGCCTCTCAGACGAGCGACCGAATCCAGCCGCCGTCCACGGCGATGGACTGCGCGGTGATGTACGCCGCACGTTCGGATGCGAGAAAGGCGGTGAGCGCAGCCAGTTCCTGCGGTTCGCCCAGCCGGCCCGCGGGGACCTGCCGCTCGAATTCCGCGCGCACCGCATCGGCGCTGATGTCCTCGCGCGCACTCCGCGCCGCTGCCAGCTCGTCGATACGCTCGGTGCGCGTGTAACCGGGGAGCACGTTGTTCACCGTGATCCCGTACGGCGCCACCTCATTTGCCAGCGTGCGCGCGAATCCCGTGACCGCGGCGCGCAAGCTGTTGGACAGCATGAGCTGATCCACCGGCTGCTTCACCGCGATGGACGTCACGTTGATAATGCGGCCCCACCGGCGGGTCTTCATGCCCGGCAGGACGCGCCTCGTGAGCTCGACCGCGGAGGCGAGCGTCAACCGGAAGGCGGCGTCCCAGGCGGCCGCGTCGTGCGATTCGAACGGACCGGCGGGCGGGCCGCCGGCGTTCGTGACGAGCACATCGATGCGGCCGAAACGGGCAATCGCCGCATCCACGAGTCGCGCCACGTCCTCGGGTCGCGACACGTCCGCCGGAATGGCCACCGGCAAAGCGCCGGCCTGCTCGGCGATCGCCTGCGCCGCACGCTCGAGCGACGCGCCATTGCGCGAACACATGACGAGCGACGCGCCTTCGCGCGCCAGCTCGGCGGCAATGGCAAACCCCAGTCCACGACTCGCCGCCGCGACGAGCGCGACCTTGTTCCCGAGTCCGAGCTCCATGCTCAGCGCTTCCCGCGCAGATACCCGTCGCTGTGATCCAGCCAGTCCTGGCGCGGCGGCGAGAAGATGTCCACGTCGAGCGTGTCCTCGAGCGCCTCCGCCTTGTGCGGCAGATGGGACGGAATGTAGAGCACCTCGCCGGCCGAGACGACGAGCTCACGTTCGCCCGCATCGCCCAACCAGAAACGCAGCGCGCCTTCCAGGATGTAGGTGAGCTGCTCGTTGTCGTGCGCGTGTTTCGGCACGATCGATCCCTTCTTGAGGTACACGTGCGCGAGCATCATCCGATCGCCGGTGATGAGCCGTCGCTCGAGCGTGTCGGACACGCGCTCCTTCGGCATGTCGTTCCAGCGGTACCACGTCGCGCTGCTTGCATCAGTCACGATCGGTCTCCGGTGTGGGTGGTCGCGCGATGATAGCGCGCCGCCGGCGGCGCGGCCAGCGGTCACACCGCATTCCCCTTCCAGCCCGCCCCGGCATGCGCATAGCTTCGTACCAGCACTACACGTTCTCGCCACGAATGGCCCTCTGACCGCCCCATGCAGCCAACCAGCGAAAAATTCTGCATCATTGGCGCCGGCCCATCGGGCCTCGCCACCGCGCGCGCGTTTACGCAGGCCGGTCTTCCGTTCGACATTCTCGAGCGCCACAGCGACGCCGGCGGCATCTGGGACCCGGCGAATCCCGGGTCGCCCATGTACGCGTCCGCGCACTTCATCTCGTCGCGCACGCAGTCCGCCTTCGACGACTTTCCCATGCCGACGGAATTCCCGGATTATCCGGGGCACGCGCAGATCCTCGCGTACATCCGATCGTTCGCCGACCGCTACGACCTGCGCTCGCGCGTCGAATTCGGCGCGTCAGTCGCACGCGTCGCACCCGCGAATGGCGCCTGGCATGTTCAGCCGGCGTCCGGACCCGTACGCGAGTATCGGGGCGTGATCGTGGCGACCGGGCACAACCGGGATCCCATCATCCCCGCATATCCCGGGCAATTCACGGGCGACACGAGGCATTCGATTCACTACCGCTCATCCGCGGAATTCGCCGGCAAGCGCGTGCTCATCGTGGGAGGGGGGAATTCCGGCTGCGATATCGCCTGTGATGCGGCCGGCACTGCCAGGCGCACCGTGATCAGCCTGCGACGCGGCTATCACTTTCTGCCCAAACACATCTTCGGCCAGCCCACGGATGCCTTCTTCCGGAGCGGACCGCACCTGCCCGCGTGGCTGGCGCAACCGCTGCTCACCGGCCTGCTGCGCG